>CAYUMA010000388.1:0-12405 GCA_964445675.1 uncultured Pseudomonadales bacterium
GTGCGCTCGCGATTGGTATTGCGGCCGGGTTGGGTTGTTACTTCGCGGTCGTCAAGGTCAAACGCGCGCTCGGCTACGATGACTCGCTCGATGCATTCGGCGTGCATGGAGTCGGTGGCATCATCGGCGCGCTGCTGACCGGCGTATTCGCCGACGCTTCCTTCGGCGGCATCGGTCTTGCCGAAGGGGTCAGCATCGCTGGTCAGGTAATGAAGCAGGTCATCGGCGTTCTCGCGACGATCGTCTACTGCGGCATTGCGACCTTCATCATTCTGAAAGTCATCGACGTCGTGATCGGTTTGCGGGTCGAAGAAGACGAAGAAGAAGCGGGACTCGACCTGTCGCTGCACGACGAACAAGGGTACAACCTCGGCGGCTGATTCAACTCCCAACTTCAACCCCAACGACCGGGCGGCGCCGCGTGACTGCGACCCGCCCGGTTTTTTTTGCTCAATCGTTTGTTAGATCAACAGCCGCGACGCGACCAGCATCAGCACAGCCGCGAGCAGCGTGCGCAGGATACGTTCGGGTAACTTGCGGCTCACGTGGCTGCCGACATAGACACCCGGCAGCGAACCGATCAGCAGATTGCCGAGCAAGTGCACATCGACGCCGCCGAGCGACGCGTGGCCGAGCCCCGCAACGAGCGTCAGCGGCACCGCATGCGCGATGTCCGTACCGACGATGCGCGTCGCCGCGAATGTCGGGTACAGGAACAGCAGCGCCGCGACGCCGAGCGCGCCGGCGCCAACCGACGTCGCCGTGACGAGCGCACCGACGATGGCACCCGTTACCACGGTCGACGTCCGCGAGCGCGCGACGGGCGATCCGCCAGACCGACGCAGCGCCCACTCGTGCAGACGATCCTTCAGCAGCAACGCAATCGCGCTCAGTATCAGCGCGACGCCGAGGCATTTCTTCAAAAAAATGGCGTAATGATCCGCATCGACGCTGAGCGAACTGAGCAGCAGCAACGTTGCCGCCGCAGCCGGCAGACTTCCCAATGCCAAGAAGCCGCAGATGCGCCAATCGATGTTGTTGCGCCGGTGGTGCGCCCACGCGCCGCCCATCTTGGTGATCGACGCATACAGCAGGTCGGTGCCGACGGCGGTTGCGGGCGCGACGCCCATCACGAGCACCAGCAGCGGCGTCATCAGCGAACCGCCCCCGACGCCGGTCGCGCCAACGAGCATTCCCACGAAAAATCCCGAAGCGGTCGTTACAAGATCCATCGATCTTCGATCCCCGATGCGAAGGCGCACGCTATGTCATCAAGCACGACAAAGGAACGCTCGGCGGCATTGCTGTAGGCTTGCGAAAGTGACAGGTGGGCTGACGCATGAGCGATACCGGCGCTTCGCAGCGATCGATCCGCACCGTTGCAATGACCGCACTCGCGGGCACGAGCATCGAGTGGTACGACTTCTTCATCTACGGCACCGCCGCGGCGCTCGTGTTCCCAACGGTATTCTTTGCGCCGGACATGCCGCCACTCGTCGCACTCCTCGCCTCGTTCAGCACGTTTGCCGTCGGATTTTTCGCGCGCCCCGTCGGCGGCATTGTCTTCGGCCACTTCGGCGATCGCCTCGGACGCAAGCGCATGCTCGTGATCGCGCTGTTGGTGATGGGCACCGCGACGACGCTGATCGGCTGCCTGCCGACATACGCGATGGTCGGTCCATGGGCGCCGATTCTGCTGATCGTATTGCGTTTCGTGCAGGGGTTGGCAATCGGCGGTCAGTGGGGCGGCGCGATGCTGCTGGCGACGGAGAGTGCACCCGCAGGGCGCCGCGGATTCTACGGCAGCTTCGCACAGGCGGGCGCGCCGGTCGGCGTCGTGCTTGCGAACCTCGCGTTCCTGCTCGTCACAGCCACCGTCGCGCCGGACGATTTTCTGACCTGGGGTTGGCGCGTGCCGTTCATCCTCAGCATCGCGCTGATCGCGCTGAGTCTGTACGTGCAGCTGCGCCTCGAAGAAACGCCCGCGTTCCGCCGGCTGCAAGAAGCGAGCGCTGCACAAAAGCTCCGCACACCGACGGGTCGGAATCAGTCACCTGTGCTCGCGGCGCTGCGCCGATATCCACGCGAGATCGCGCTCGCGGCAGGCGCGTTCATGGCTGTCCAGGTCACGTTTTACATACTGATCACGTGGGTCATCGCGTACGGCACCAATCCGGCCGGGTTGAATCTGCCGCGCACGACGATGCTGCTCGGCGTCCTGATCGGTGCCGTGATCGCGATCCCCAGTCAGATCGTTTCGGGCGCGATCTCCGACCGAATCGGACGCCGCGGCATCTACATGACCGGTGCGGTTCTGCTCGGTTGTTGGGGATTTGTGCTGTTCCCGTTGATCGACACGGGATCGCTCTTGTGGATCAGCGTCGCGATCGGCGGTGGACACGTGTTCGTCGCGATGATGTACGGACCGCAAGCGGCATTTCTGGCCGAGATGTTCAGCACCGACGTGCGCTACTCGGGCGCGTCGTTGGGATATCAGTTCGGGGCGATCTTCGGCGGCGCACTTGCACCGCTGATCGCGACGCAATTGCTCGTCACGTTCGGCAGCACCGTCGCGATCTCGTATTACATCGCCGCGGCGTGTGCGATCACTGTCGCGTCGGTAATGGCGTTGAGCGAGACGCGCGGAGTCGACCTGGCCGCGCACCGCCCGTCCGACCGGCGCTCTGCATAATCGCGACGACCCAACCATGCCCGAGGACGCTGTGCCGAAGCAACGCGCGACCTGCACGAACCCCGCGGTCGCAGCGGTATTCGCGACCTATCCGAGCGATGCGCGCGCGCGACTGCTGCAGCTGCGTCGGCTGATCCTCGATGTCGCCGCGACGACCACCGGTGTCGGCGAACTCGAAGAAACACTGCGCTGGGGCGAGCCCAGCTATCTGACGACCCGGTCGAGGAGCGGCAGCATGATCCGCATCCACTGGAAGCCGGCCGATGGCGCGCACTGCCGCATGTATGTCCATTGCCAGACGAATCTCGTCTCGACGTTCCGTGCGCTGTACCCAACGGAGCTGACTTACGAAGGCAACCGCGCCATCCTCGTGCCGCGACGCGGACGGATTGCGCTCGGTGCGCTGCGCCATTGCATCACGCTTGCGCTGACGTATCACTCGATGCGCAAAGCGCGGGCCCGTGCGGGCTGAGATGTCGAGCACCACCACGCTGTACCTCGTTCGCCACGCCAGCAGTGCGCCGGATTTTTCGCTCGCCGAAAGCGAATGGCCGTTGAGTGCGGAAGGTGAGGCACAGGCCGAGCGCCTCGTGGAGCAACTGCTCGGCGTCGCTGCAACCCGACTGATCGCGAGCCCGTACCGGCGCGCAAGCGACACGCTCCAGCCGATCTCGCGACGCATGGGACTACCGATTCGAATCGAGCCCGACCTGCGTGAGCGGAAGCTGCGCGATGGTCCCATCGACAACTGGAACGAAATCATGCGCGGTCTATGGGCGGACCTCGACACGCGGCTGCCCAACGGCGAGTCGGGCACGGAGTGTCGGCTGCGCGTCGCGGCGTGCTTGACGGCGCTCGCGCGCGAGCTGAGCGGGGAAACCCTGATCGTCGCCTCGCATGGCAATGCGATCGCGCTGTTCCTCAATGTCCTCGAGACGGGCTTCGGCTACGACGCGTGGAAACAGATGCGCAATCCGGACGTCTTCCGCCTGCACTATCGGGATCAACGATGGCGGCGCGACGCTGACTACGCCTTTGACGCGCAAGGCCCACCATCTCAGCAAGCTTTCCGCGGGCGTGCATCGTGATCTGGAATCGATCCTCGGTATTGAGACCCGCGGCGAACGATTCGAACAACCGCTTTGACGTGATTGTCGTCGGCGTCGGCGCGATGGGTTCTGCCGCCTGCCAGCATCTCGCGCAGCGCGGTCTGAACGTACTCGGCATCGAGCGTTTCGACATACCGCATGAACTGGGTTCGAGCGGCGGCGACACGCGCATGATCCGGCTGTCGTACCACGAACATCCCGACTACGTACCGCTGCTGCGGCGCGCGTACTCCGCGTGGGACGCCCTGGGGGCGACGATCGGCGAACGTATCCTGGAACGAACCGGCGCGCTGTACATTGGCCGTGAGGACAGTGAATCGATCAGTGGGGCGCGCCGCGCCGCTTTGGAACACTCGATCGAACATCGGATGCTGTCGCGCGAACAACGCAAGCGTTACGACGTCTTCAAGATCCCGTCGGATTTTGCCGCGATGTTCGAACCGGAGGGCGGATTCGTGCGCAGCACGCTCGCTATTACAACACTGGCCGAACAAGCGCTTTTGTCGGGCGCCACGCTGCGTACGCGCGAAACCGTCACTGCGTGGGAAGCCGATGCACACGGTGTCGAAGTGCAAACCGACCGCGCCGTTTATCGCGCCGATCAACTCGTGTTCACGTGCGGCGCGTGGACCGCCGAACTGGTCGCTGCGCTCGGTGTGCCGTTGCGGGTGACGCGCCAGGCGCTGACGTGGTTATGGCCGCAACACCCTGAACGGTTTCGTATGGGTGCGTTTCCCTGCTGGGCAATCGAAGACGACGCGCCGGGTTTTATTGGTATGTACTACGGCTTTCCAATGATGAATGGCCAGGTTGGACTGAAAATCGCGTTGCATGCCCCTGGCGCTCTGGCGACGCCGGACTCGATCGACCGTAATCCGGTGCCGGACGATCTGGCGTCGCTCGCGCCGTTGTTCGACAAATACCTGCCGGGCGCGCGTGGGCCGGTCATACGGCAGAAGATCTGCATGTACACAAACTCACCGGACGGGCACTTCATCGTCGATCGCCTGCCAGGACACGACAACGTCGTCATCGCGGCCGGATTCAGCGGCCACGGATTCAAATTTGCGCCTGTCATCGGCGAGGCGTTGGCCGATCTCGTGCAATTGGGGCGCTCCGGATTGCCGATTGAGTTTTTGGGGACGCAGCGTTTTCGCAGCGCGCCGTAACGGTGCGTCCACAACGCGAAATGGCAAACTCTGGTGCGCGAACGGACGCGGGGTAGCGCGGTAAAACCGCGCGGGGTAGCGCGGTAAAACCGCGCGGGTCAGTGCGGCACGAACTCGCGCTCGAGGCGATCCAGGATCCGATCGAGCGTGCGTCCGATCAGCGTGCAGTTGCGGATCATCTCGAGCTTCGGCCATGTCGCGGCCTCGCCCTCAGCGATCAAACGGCGCGTCTCGTCCGGTGCCAGCACACTCAAGAGCTTCGACGGATCCCACAGGCGCCGCTTCGGAATGATGTTGATATCGGCGGTGTAATCCTGCATCAGGACGCTGTACGCCATGCGCACGTAGACATTCAACGGATAGACGCGCTTTACCAGCGTCATCGCGAACGGGTATGTCGCGCGCAGCCATTCCTTCGTCGCGGTCTGGTAGACGTCGACCAATTTCGACGCGAGGGTGTCGTCGCCGCCCGAATCACGCACGGCCCACAGTACGATCGGGTTGGTCTGACTCGTGATGAAGTGGTTGACGCCATACAACCGCGCGAGCCGTTTCGCGGGCAGGTCGTCGGCGATCGAACCGTCGATCCACTTGCGCGACGCGACGTACGGTTGCCGCTCGCCGCGCGAGTTCTTTGCCGCGAGCGTCACCGCTGGAAACACACCCGGGATGGCGCACGACGCGAGCACCGCCTCACGAATACAAACGTTCGGCGACGTCACCGCATTCAACAACCCCGAACTCTGGTGCATTTCGAGCGGCGACACCGATACGTTGATCTTGCGGCGCGTGTGTTCGAACGCTTCGCCGAACGTCATGTCTGGAATCTGGTCCTCGATGGCGCCCTGCAATTCCCGCATGCCGATCTGACGTCGACCTCCCAATGACGGGCCGCCACTGCCGCTGGTATCGGCAAACGCATCGGCGATATCGGCCGGTCGCATCGCCGTGCGCAGTTCGGCATCGGTATGCGTGCCGATGACCGCGGCGACGAACGAACCGGCGCTGGAACCCGAAATCACAGCGGGTAAAAGCCCTTGCTCCAGCAACGCTTTCGTCACGCCGATATGGAACGGACCCAACGCGCCCGCTCCGCTCAACATCAACGCGGAGCGGCCGAAGCACAAACTGGCGCGGCGGAACAGCGCGAGCTTTTCGGCGGCCGGCATGATCGACTCATCGACCTCACCGGCCTGTTCGATCGCGCCGGCTAACTCTGCGATGTAATTCGTGATCAGATCTTTCGTGCCGAACTTCGCACGCGCATACACGGCTGGCCGACCCATGCCGCCGGTGTTGCCGTGAATCCCTTCGCTCAAGTAGTACAGCACCGCGTGCGGATCACCGCTCGCCCTGACCGAGCGGATTTCGTCATAGCGGCGGCGGATGGCTTTGTAGTCGAAGCGGCGGCTTTGGTCGACGCGCTTCCATTGCTCGGCGCTGGAGCGCGCATCGTCGGCCAGCGCCGCTGCTTTCCAGCTTGAATAGGACGGTGCGTCGGGCGCTTCGGCGCGCGGCGCACGTGTCGCAACAGCGACGTGCATCAATTCGGTCGCGGCATTCATCGAAGTTCCCCCGCACGATTCCACAGAGGATTAGCAGTATCCATGCCAGCGGCTAGTTCACGGACGGATCGCGCCACAGAATCGATCCATCGACCGCATTGACGTCGCGCAGACCGCAAAACGCCATGGTCAGGTCGAGTTCGTTTGCAATGAGTTGCAGCGCTTTGCTGACACCGGCTTCGCCCAGCGCACCCAGTCCATAGACAAACGCGCGGCCGATCAGCGTGCCCTTTGCACCGAGCGCGAGCGCTCGGATCACATCCTGGCCCGAGCGGATCCCGCCGTCGACCCACACTTCGATGTCGCGCCCGACGGCGGCGACAATCCCCGGCAACGCGCGAATGCTCGATGGTGCGCCGTCCAGTTGCCGGCCGCCGTGGTTCGATACGATCAACGCGTCCGCGCCGCTCTTTACCGCGAGCCGCGCATCCTCTGCATCCATGATGCCCTTGAGTACGAGCTTGCCGCCCCACCGCTCCTTGATCCACTGCACGTCGTCCCAGTTCAGGTTCGGATCGAATTGACCAGCGGTCCACGCCCCCAACGAACTCATGTCACCGATCCCCGCGGCGTGGCCGACGATGTTCCCGAACGAACGCCGCGACGTCCCGAGCATCCCGGCGCACCAGCGCGGCTTAGTCGCGAGGTTAGCGATGTTGCGCAGCGTCGGTTTCGGCGGCGCCGTCATGCCGTTTTTCAAGTCCTTGTGCCGCTGCCCGAGAATCTGCAGGTCGAGCGTCAGCACGAGCGCGGAACAACCCGCCGCTTTCGCGCGATCGATCAGACGACCGACGAAGTCGCGATCGCGCATCACGTAGAGTTGAAACCAGAACGGCCGCGACACGTTCGCCGCAACGTCCTCGATCGAGCAGATGCTCATCGTCGACAGCACGAACGGAACGCCGAACTTCTCGGCCGCACGTGCGGCGAGAATTTCACCGTCCGCGTGCTGCATCCCCAGCGCCCCGATCGGTGCAAGCGCAACCGGCATCGATACGTTCTCGCCGAGCATCGTTGTTTTGAGCGTGCGGCGATCCATGTTCACGGCAACGCGTTGCCGAAACAGTATCGATGCAAAGTCGGCCGAGTTGGCGCGGTACGTGGATTCGCTCCACGAACCGGCGTCGGCGTAGTCGTAAAACATGCGCGGCACGCGGCGCTGCGCGAGCACGCGCAGGTCTTCGATGCAGGTGATCACGGTCATACGGCGAGTGGCTCAAACATCCCGCGTTCTATTCATCGTGCGCTTCATTCATCCCGCAAGGCCGCCTGCGCGGCCGCGAGACGCGCGATCGGCACGCGCGGCGGCGAACAGCTGACGTAGTCGAGCCCGGCGCGATGGCAGAACTGAATCGACGCCGGGTCCCCTGCGTGTTCGCCGCAGATCCCGAGCTTGATGTTCGCCCGCGTCGAGCGGCCGCGCTCGACCGCAGTCGTGATCAGGCGGCCGACACCGCGTTCGTCGATGCTCGCAAACGGATTGTGGGCGTAGATTTCCTTGCGCCGATACGTCTCGAAGAACGAGCCCATGTCGTCGCGGCTCAAGCCCAGCGTCGTCTGCGTCAGATCGTTCGTGCCGAAGCTGAAGAACTCGGCGACCTCGGCGAGTTCATCGGCGGTGATCGCCGCGCGCGGTACCTCGATCATCGTGCCGACGAGGTAGTCGATCTTGACGCCGGTGCGCGCCATCACTTCGCGCGCGACGCGATGCACGATCGTGATCTGATCGGCGAGTTCGGCCTTGAAGCCAACGAGCGGAATCATGATCTCCGGCTTCACCACGACCGGGTGTTTCCCAGTCATCACCTGCGCCGCCGCTTCGAAGATCGCGCGCGACTGCATCTCGGTGATCTCCGGATACAGGATGCCGAGGCGACACCCGCGGCAACCGAGCATAGGGTTTTCTTCGTGCAGCGCGCGGATGCGGTCGATGATGAATTCGAGCGGCACGCCGAGCCGTGTTGCGAGTTTGCGGCGGATCGCATCGTCCTGCGGCAGAAATTCGTGCAGCGGCGGATCGAGCAGCCGGATGGTCACCGGGCAACCATCCATCGCCTTGAACAGACCCGCAAAATCTTTTTTCTGAAACGGCAGCAGCATCTTCAGCGCGACGCGACGCTGCACTTCGTCGGCCGCGAGAATCATTTGCCGCATGTAGTCGATCCGGTCGCCATCGAAAAACATGTGCTCCGTGCGGCAGAGGCCAATGCCTTCAGCGCCGTACGCAACCGCCTGCTGCGCCATTGCCGGTGTGTCGGCGTTCGTGCGGATCGTCATGCGCCGGTACTTGTCCGCCCACGCCATGACGGTCTCGAACAGACGGTACGTATAGCTCTGCGCCGGCTTCATGCTGCCGTTGAGCACGCGCTTGACCTCCGAGTCCGCGCTGTCGATCGGTCCCGCGTAGATTTCGCCGGTCGAGCCGTCGATCGAGATGTAGTCGCCCTCTTTCAGCACGACCCCGTCGGCCGTCAGCGTTTTCTTTTCGTAGTTGATCACGATGTTCGTCGCGCCGCAGATGCAGACCTTGCCGAGTTGCCGTGCAACGAGTGCGGCGTGCGACGAGACACCGCCACGCGACGTCAGGATGCCTTGCGAAAACAGCATGCCTTTCAGGTCGTCGGGCGATGTTTCCATGCGGCACAGCACGACGCGATTGCCGCGCTTCGACTCCTGCTCGGCCGCGGCCGCAGTGAACACGATCAACCCCGACGCCGCACCCGGGCCGGCCGGTAAGCCGTGTCCGATCACGCGCGCCGCCTTCTGCGCACGCGCATCGAATACCGGTACGAGCAATGAATCGATCGACTCGGCCGGAATCTTCAACAGCGCCGTGCGCTGATCCATCAGCTTCTCCGCGTTCATCTCGACGGCAATGCGGATCGCCGCGACGCCGGTGCGCTTGCCGTTGCGCGTCTGCAGGATGAACAGCCGCCGATTCTCGATCGTGAACTCGAGATCCTGCATGTCGCGGAAGTGTTGCTCGAGCTTCGCGCGCACGCGTTGTAGTTCCAAAAAACTCTCCGGCATCTCCTGCGCCATTTCCGCGATCTGTTTCGGGGTGCGCACGCCGGCGACGACGTCTTCGCCCTGCGCGTTGACGAGGTATTCACCGTAAATGACTTTTTCGCCGTTGGCCGGATCGCGCGTGAACGCAACGCCGGTTGCGCTGTCGTTGCCGAGATTGCCGAAGACCATCGCCTGCACGTTGACCGCGGTGCCCCACTCGCTCGGAATCGCATAACGCTGGCGGTAGATGATCGCGCGCTCATTCTTCCACGAACCGAACACCGCGCCGATCGAACCCCACAACTGCTCGAACACGTCCTGCGGAAATTCGCTGCGCGTGCGCGCCTTGATCAGGCGTTTGTAACGCTTCACGAGCTCCTTCAGATCGTCGGCGCTGAGTTCCGTATCCAACGTCTTGCCGAGCTCGGCCTTCAGCGTGTCCATCAACGCGCTGAACGGATCGTGCGACTCCTGATTGGCCGCCTGCACGCCCATCACGACATCGCCGTACATCTGGATGAAGCGGCGATAACAGTCGTAGGCGAAACGCGGATTCGCGGTGCGGGCAGCGAGACCTTCGACGGTTGTATCGTTCAGACCGAGATTGAGAATCGTGTCCATCATGCCGGGCATCGACTCACGCGCGCCGGAACGCACGGACAACAACAATGGATTGTCGCGGTCGCCGAAGCGCTTGGATTGCTGGCGCTCGACGGCCGTGATCGCCGCGTCGACATCGGCGCGCAGCGACGCCGGATAGCGTCGATTGTTGTCGTAAAAGTACGTGCAGACGTCCGTGCTGATCGTGAATCCCGGCGGCACCGGTAAACCGATGGCAGCCATCTCCGCGAGATTCGCGCCCTTGCCGCCGAGCAGATCGCGCATCTGCCTGCCGCCATCGGTCTTCTTGCCGAACGCGTAGACATACTGATGCGGTTTGTTCCCTTTCGATCCCGCGGTTCGTTTGGAGGCGTTCTTGGTCTTCTTTGCTGCCATGCCCACTCGGTCTGATCCGGATTGAGGGGTGAGTTATACACGAGTCGGTCTGCGTCACAGAAGCTTGACCACGACGCTTCGATGAAGCGTCGTTTCCGTAGCAACAGTTCCGGGGCTGAACCTATACCTTGAAATCGTCGATAGCTTCGAGGTTCCTGCCGGTCAGCGTCCCGATCCAGAGGCGCTGCCGCGCACCGTGCCCCGTTGCAAGCCGTGCCGGGGGTACGCTGGCGCCGCGCCGCGATCAATGAATCGCGCGGAGGAACTCGAGCAGCAGTTCGTTGGTGCGTGGTGCGGCTTCCTGCTGAATCCAGTGTCCCGCGCCTTCGATGATTTCGCTACGGAACAGCTTTGGCAGCGTCTCGGGGAATTTTTCGATCGCAGGTTTGCCCCAGATCGTCGGGCCATCCCTGGAGCCGCCGACGAACAGCGATGGAATCGTGATCGGCTGGTTGGCGAACCCCGACAGATCCTCCCAGTCGCGATCAGCGTTGCGATAACGCGACAGCGGTCCGAAGAAGCCTGAGTACTCGAACTCGTGCGTGTACACGTCGAGCTCGGCTGCTGAGAGCCACTTCGGCATCGTCTGCGGGTACACGAACTTGTCGCGCATCTGTTGGCCGCGCGCCACGATAGCAATGTTGGGGCCGTCTCTGACGTCGCCGGACGCGCACCAGTAGAACCCCAGTAACCATTGGCGCACGTCGGCCTCGATCTCCGCTTCTGCACGCCCCGGTTCCTGGAAATACTCTGCGTAGAATTCGTTGTCACTTCCCGTTGCAAGCGCCATCGCGCGCATCCGCTGCGACGGTCGCATGCCCGTCGCAGCGCCCGGCGCGGCATACGGTACCGACAAGCCGGCAACACCTCGAAACAGGTCCGGGCGCAACAGCGCGCTCATCCATGCGATCGGCGCGCCGTGGTCGTGGCCGACGACTGTGACCGGGTCGGTGCCGAAACCCGTGACCAGTCCCACCACGTCGCCGACCATCTTGAGCATCCGATAGTCGGGTACCGCCGTCGGCTTCGACGAGCGTCCATAGCCGCGCACGTCGAGCGCCACCGCGTGATAACCCGCGGCGGCGAGCGCCGGCAACTGATAGCGCCACGAGTACCACGACTCGGGGAAACCGTGGATCAGCAGCACTATTGGACCTTCGCCGCACTCGGCGATATGCAGCCGGATACCGTTGCTGGCTACGATGCGATGGCGAACGTCATTCGATGCACTCATACGAATTGCGCTCCGTTCAGCTGCATACCGTGCCGGTGCGGGAATCGGTGTACACGTTGTTTTGATACGCGACGGCGCCGTTCACGATGACCGTGTCGACACCGATGCTGTTGCGTACGTAACGCATGCCGCGGCCCGGCATGTCGAATACCGCGTGTTCGTCGCCGCGATCGATACGCTGCGCATCGAACACGACCACGTCTGCCGCGTAGCCCGGTTTCAGCGTACCGCGATTTTTCAAACCCCAGATCGCGGCCGTGTCGGCCGTGATCTTCCTGACGGCCTGCTCGAGGCGCAGGTGTTGCGTCTCGCGCACATAGCGGCTGAACAAAAAGCCGGTGTCGCCGTACGTCGAGAACGACGTGACGTGCGCGCCGCCGTCGCTGGCGCCGACGTGCACGAGCGGATGCGCGAGTAGCGCACCCACGCGATCGGCGTCCTGGTGCCCGACATTGGCCGCCAGAAACGGCACCAGCAGATCGTTTTCGAGCGAGACATTGATCAGGCACTGCGCGGCGGTGTCGCCACGCGAGTCGGCGATCTCTTCGAGCGTGCGGCCGACCAGGTTCTCCGGTGCGCCTTCGCCGCCGCGAACGCGTAGCCGGCCGAGGAATGCACGACCACCGTCCGC
>CAYUMA010000389.1:0-5145 GCA_964445675.1 uncultured Pseudomonadales bacterium
CAAATTTGCGCACGCAAATTTGATGACTGGCTGGGGCGTCGGCTGCATGCAGTGGTTAGGCGGCGCGCTCATCTCATAGGACCATTTTGATTGATGGATCAAGGCCGTACTGTTCCTCGAAATCCTTGACGAACGCGGAGCTGAGATACCGGCGGTAGAGCGGCCAACTGGTTCGGTAGTAAGGCAGCAGGAACGTCCCGGCACCCCCGAAGTCGAGGGCATCTGGATCGAGAATACCTTCCCGAATCTCTCTCGCGAGCTGTTCCTGAATGTTGGTGAGTGAAATCAGATAGAAGTCGACCGTTGTGCGCTGCTCCGGTGCCAGTTCGTCACGGCTGGACCCCCCGAGAACCAGCCTAATTGCGGTGCGAAACGCGGGGTCAGTTCCGAAGGCGGCGTTGAGCGAGTTCAAGTCGCTGTTGGGCGATCGAGAAGCTTCCGCCCTGGCGAGCCGATTGCTCGCACGAATCTGCACTGCCAGATAGGCCAGTGTCGCGACCGTAGCGATCGCCGCGATCAGTTCACCAAGGTTGCCGAGATCCTGGAGGGTCACGAGCGCCGCCTAACGTTGGAGTTAACCCAAGTTGCGCAGAATCGATCCAGGCATGTAATACGATCAATGACTTAGTCAAATAGTCGGCACTACATTGTTGGTAAAGGCGCGGTTAAGCGTTGAGGACGACGGCAGGTAAATCGATCTCGGTCATGCGCATGCGTTTGGGCAGGACGATGCCGAGTCGTTCGAGTAGCACGGCCTGGGCGGCGTCGGGTTGGGTGACGCAGCGCAGCCGGATCTCACCGTAAGCCGCCGTCGGTAAGACGACATCATGGGACTGGATGCGTTGGAGTTCTTCGAGCACGGTGCGTGGTGAGTTACCGAGGCCGGCGCGCTGTTGCCACAGCTCCAGGGTTTTCCACAGCACGAAGGCGAGGAAGCAGACGAGGATGTGCGCCGCGACACGATCGGCCCGCTGATGCCAGATGGGGCGCACCCGCAGCTGATCCTTCTGGATGCGAAAGGCGGCTTCTGCCTGGGTCAGCTGGATATAGGCTTTCCACAACTGCTCGTCGGACCAGTCGGTAATGTTCGAGCGCAACAGATACGCGCCCTCCGAGAGTGCCGCCCAGTCATCGAACGGGGCGTTGATGTGGACCTCGAGATGGTATTGCGCCGCGCAGTCGCTTGGGATGAGGCGTACGTCGAAGCGCGCAGCGGCACGTTGGTTCTGTTGCAGGATCCGGCCGATTTGCCGATTGACCTGGGCAGGATCGATGCATTTGTTCGCCCGCTCAATGCGTCCGGCGAGGCGCGTCAGCGCCGCTTCGATCCGCGCGCTGAACTTCGCGTGCATCGCCTGCTCTTTGCTCCTGCGCTCGGCTGAGCGGCACAGGATGATGGTCTCGCCGGTGTCAGCGCAGCGCGCCAGCTTGACCTCGACGCCGTCACGAATCACGCGCCAGCCCGACGCTGTGGCGAGCGCGGTGCTGAACTTCTTCAACTCTGATTTTGGCGCACCGATGATGTAGCGTCTGCCGGTCTCGCGCAGCCATGTCAAATTGGCCGCGCTCGCCATGCCGCGATCAGTGATCCAGACGCGACCGACCACGCCGTGACGCGCCTCCATCGTGGCGACGATCGTCTGCAAGGTACGCGAGTCGTGTGTGTTGCCAGGGAAGACTTCATAGCCCAGCGGAAAGCCATCGAAAGTCACGACCAGCGCAATGCACACCTGCTTGCAGTCGGGCCGATGATCGCGCGAGTAACCGCGCTGCGCCAACGGATTGGCTGCAGCTTGGCCTTCAAAATAGGTACTCGTCACGTCGTACAGTAGCACCTCGTTCTGGATCGCGAACAGCTCACCACAGCGTCGTGATAAATGTGCTTCGAGTGCGGCCTTGTGCACTAACAGTTCATCGAGTGCGCGATATAAGCGATCCTTGTTGACGTGTTCGTCCTTCAGTTGCAGCAGATCGCACAGCGCGGTGCGCCGATACCAATCCTCGGCAATGTGCAGCTCGCTCGATGGCTCGCACAGTCGCGCCGCGACCAGCACCGCCGCCATCTTCTCCCACGGAACTTGTTCCTTGCCCGCCGGTAGTAACTGCTCGCACAGCTGCGCCAATCCCGTGCCGCGCCACAACGCCAGTGCCAGATACACATCGCCGAACTGGCGCGAGCGTTCCACGCGGATGCCTTTCAATCGCACTGGCACGGTCAAATGAGCGCTGCCGTCATCGAACAAGTGTGCTTGCTCGGGCGCACCGATCAATGTGCGTGCAAACGCCCGCGCTTCGAGTCGTCCGTGTGCATCGAGTTCGCCCAGCTGCGCTACCGTCTGCTGAATCACGCGCCGACCCACGCGGACGCTACGCACCAGGCGCCAGTAGCGATGCACTTTGCCGTCTTTCTTACGCGTCGTATGCCGCAGGTACATGCCGCATATCAAAGCCGACAAACTGCCAAAAGAAAACACCCAAAGTCGGCACTACACGCCCAAATCTGCACTGCGCGCCACGCAAGTCTTTGATCCAACTACAGTGCCACCAACGAAAATTGCATCAAACGACTCCCAACTGCGCAAGTTGGGCTAGGACATCACTCCTCGAACATCTTCTCTCCGCGGTGCAAGCGTTGCGCGATGAGCGCCGTCTGCTGTCCGGCTCTGCGCGTCGGGCAGTGCGCGGCGAGATTGCGGGCGACGCCGACCAGAATGTTCTCGCGTTCGCACCCGTTGCCGCCGTTCCACGCGCGGCACTGATTCACGCCCGCTTCGAGCACCTGCAGGCTGTGAAAGTCGAGATCTTCGCGCACGGTCGCAAAGGTCAGCATGTCGATCAGTTGCGGGAACGGCAGTTCGAGCGCGACGTAGCGCGAGACGATGTCGGCCACGCGCTCGACATTCGCGCGCTGATCGAGTTCGGTGAGCAACACCCGCTGCAGCGCATCCGCCGTTGCGGGTAAGTCGTCGCGCGTCTTGCGTTCGCTCGGCAGCCGTGCCGGCGGCACGTTGAGATAGCGGTCCATGTACACCGACATCGCGCCGTGGAAGATGCCGCGCACGACGTCGGGTGTCGGCGAGCGCAGCACGGCCTGGTAGGTGCCGTTGGTGTACACGAACGTATGTTGCGGGTTGAACCAGTCCGTCACTTCGTTCGACGTCGCGAAGCGCGCCAACCGCAGCGCGGCGGCGTAAGCAACCTGACGCGCGACGAGACGCGCCGGTGCGCCGGCGCGCAGCACCTGCTCGAGCCCGGCGATCGTTGCAATCGGATCATCACCCAGTATCAGCGTCGTGAGCGCCTGCGGCGGCACCCACGTGGTGTCGTCGCGGCGATCGAGCACGTCCGGCAGGCGCCGCTCGAGGCCACGCAATGGTTCGACGAGTTCGACCGGGTGATGCCAGTTCGTGCTCTCTTCGCGGCCGCGCGCTTCCGTCAGCCCGGGCATCAACAGTGGCACGAGCTGCGCAGCCGCTTCGGCACCGAGCAGTTCGATCAACTCGAATACCTTGTTGCAGCTTTCGAGCTCGTGGCCGCCGTTCGCGTACAGCCGCTCGGTCGCGGCGGCAAAAATCAGATCGGCATTGTCCGCGCTCGACAACTCGCGCAACCCGGTTAGCGCGGTGCGTTCGGCGCCGTCGCGATGGCGCGTTTGCACCCATTGCTTCAGCCAACCCTTCAACGTCGCCAGATCGTGCGGCTCCAACAACGGCTCTCGGGCGCGCCGCGGCGGCGAATCGCTCGCCTCGTTCGCGATCGCGCGAATCGCGTAGTACAACCCCTGGTACGCCGTCTCATGGGTGAGGTCCGGATACAGTCGCGCGATGCACGCGAGACGCGTGAGTCCTTCGGTAAATTCGGTCAGATTCCTCGACGCGAAATCGATTGCGCTGCGCATGATGCGATCGACCGACGCGGCGTCCGACATCAACGCGAGAATGCTCTTCGCCTGCACGAGACCGATGTTCTGTTCCATGCCGCGCGTGAGCCGCGCGCGATGATGCGCGGCGTCGAATACCGTCGTCGGTTCGCTCTTCACATAAACGTCACCCGCGTCGATCCACGTTTCGTAACGCGGCACGTCGTCGGCCCATGGATCGAAGGTGCAACCCGAACGCAGATCGAACCGCGCTTGATGCCAGTGACACGTCAACATGCCGTCGCGCACGCTGCCGCGATCGAGCGGGAAACCCATGTGGGGGCAATTGTTCTCGACGGCGTAGACGGCGTCGCCGTCCGCGAACACCGCGATGCGCCGGTCGAGTCCCGCCACGACGATCACGCCTTTTTGCTTCAGCTGCGCGTGACTGGCGACGCGGACCGGTGCAGTTGAACGCTTGGCCATCGGTGTTCTCCGCGGACGAATAAAGAAATAATATACTTTCTTTATTATACCAATGCCACCGCCCTACTACATCAAGACGACAACATCAGCAGCGGCCGCATCACCAACGCAACGCCCAGTGCCAAGCCGCCCACGTACGTGCCGAGCGACCCAATGAATCGCAACGTGGATGACTTGTTCAAGTCCGGCGACGTGAGCATCCCGATCGCATGCAGCACGCGGCAGATCGTGACGCCAACGACGACCCACGTGATCCAGCCACCCGCACCGGTCGTCAGAAAATAAAGAAACAGCGCGACGAAGATCGGAATGTACTCGGACGCATTGCCGTGGGCTCGAATCGCCTTGTTGAGCGGCCCCGACGGTTCATCGGTACCAATGCCGATCCTTGTACGGCGTCGCGTCATTGAAACGTTGAGCGCCAGCAGAAAGTAGACGATCACGAGAATCGCCGAGCACAGCAGGTACGTCATGTCAGGCTCCTTGTCGGTGCGACTCCCATCGATGCTTCTCTGCGTTCGTGCGCGCGTGCCATGATCGCTCCCAATATTTCAGCAAAGAGTCGCACCGATGAGCATGGTCACACGCAGGTTCGAAGGCAAGGTGGGACTCGTCACGGGCGGTGCGTCGGGGATCGGACTCGCGATCAGTCGTCGGCTCGTGGCAGAAGGCGCGTCGGTCGTCGTCGCCGACATCAACGAGGCATCGCTCGAAACGACGCGTGCCGAACTCGGCGACGCGATCGCGTGCGCGACCGTCGACGTGCGCGTCGAGGCGCAGGTCGAAGCGATGGTGCGCAC
>CAYUMA010000390.1:0-4197 GCA_964445675.1 uncultured Pseudomonadales bacterium
TCGCGATCGACGCGTTGCTGCCGCAAACCCAGTGCGAACGCTGCGGTTACCCGGGCTGTCGGCCCTATGCAGAGGCTATCCTGTCGGGAGTCGCAATCAATCGGTGTCCGCCAGGCGGCGCCACCACGATCGAGGCGCTCGCGGGATTGCTCGACCGCGACGTCATTGCGCTGGATCCAGGTCTGCAACCGATGCACCCGGACGCGGTCGCGCTGATCGACGAGTCGCGCTGCATCGGCTGCGCACTGTGCCTGCCACCTTGTCCGGTGGATGCGATCGTCGGCGCCGCCGGGCACATGCACACGGTGATCGCGCGCCACTGCACCGGTTGTGAACTCTGCGTTCCGGCGTGTCCGGTCGATTGCATCTCGATCGTGGTACCGACCGCGCCGTTTACGGCAGGTTCGGTTGCACGCGCCCGCGCGGGCGCACTTCGAGCGGCCGATTCGCGCCGCAGATACGAGGCACACACGCAGCGCCTCGCCGCGGACACGCGGGCCACGGACGCACGCCGTCGGCAGCGCCAGGATCGCCTGTCCGCGCGGCAGCTCTGGGATGACGCGTGACGCCTTCGCGCACGCCGCCCGCAATCGTCGCCACGGTGCTGGCTGCGCTGTTGCCTGGCGCGCTGATTCAGGGCTATCTGTTCGGTTCCGGCGTCTGGGTCAACATCGCGGTTGCCGTTGCCACTGCGGCGGTCTTCGAACTGTTGCTGGCGCGTTCGCCGCGATTGCTGCGCGATGGCAGCGCAGTCCTCACTGCGGCGTTGCTTGCGCTCGCGTTGCCCCCCAATACACCTGTTGGCATCGTCTGCCTCGGCACGTTGATCGGTCTTGGTCTCGGCAAGCACGTCTTCGGGGAACACGGCGCCAACCCATTCAATCCCGCAATGGTCGGCTATGCCGCACTGCTGGTGTCATTTCCCGCGACACTCGCGACCTGGCCAACGCTTCACGACATGGGCGGCGTAGACGGGCTGACCGGGGCGACGCCGCTGGACGTTTTCAAGCATCGCGGCGGGCTCACCGTGGCGGATCTGTGGACGCACGCGCGCGGCTTCGGCGCGATCGGCGGCGCAGGCTGGGAGTGGCTGAATGCGGGCTACCTGCTCGGCGGAATCGCGCTGCTGGCGCGCCGTATCATCGATTGGCGCATTCCCACGACAATGCTCGCGACACTGCTGGTTCTGGCGGCGCTCTCGTACGACGCGGGCAGTTCATCGAGTCTGGGATCACCGCTATATCACTGGTTCACCGGGGCGACGATGCTCGGCGCGTTCTTCGTCGCGACCGATCCGACGACGTGCCCCCGCACGCCACGCGGGCGAGTCGTCTTCGGCGTCTTGCTCGGCGCCGCGCTGTTTCTGATTCGCAGCGCGGCGAACTATCCGGATGGGGTTGCGTTCGCGGTGCTGCTCGCGAATGCGGTCACGCCGTTGATCGATCAGACGATCTCGGGCCGCAGATCTGAAACATCAGCATGAGCGGCGTCGTCTCTGTGCTGCGTCTGGGCCTGTTCGGCGTCGCGGTCGCGACCGCCCTCGCCGGCGTCGACGCAGTCACGCGCCACCGCATTGAGGCGAACTCGCAGCGCGCGATAATAAAATCGTTGATCGACCTGACTGGGGACTCGCGCTTGGCGACGCTGACCGGATCCCTCGCGCTGCCGCTTACGATCTGCACGTCGGCAGCGAAACCGCTGTACGCCGTGCACGCCGTATCGACGAATGGATACGGCGGCGTCATCAACCTGTGGGTCGCCATCGACGCAACCGATCGCGTGACCGGCGTTCGCGTCGTCAGTCATCATGAGACGTTGGGTATCGGCGACGTGATCGACACAAGCCGATCCGGCTGGATACTCGGCTTCGGTTCGCGCGCCGCGATACACGACGGCGACACCATCGATGGCGTCACCGGGGCGACGATCACGACGCGCGCGGTCATCGCCGCCGTTGGTGCGGCCGCGATCGACCACCGCAACGGACTTCCTGCGAGGTGTACCCATGTCCTATCCGACTGAGGCGTCGGACGCGACCGGCAACGAGAGTCCGGCCGTCGCGCTGCTGGGGTTGAGCCCATTGCTCGTGCTGGCGACGAGCGTCGTCGATGCGCTGGTCCTTGCGATCGCCGCGTTTGCCGCGCTTGCCAGCGCCGGCGTCGTGATCGTTTCGATCCGCCGCTGGATCACCGAGTCCACACTGTGGCCCGCATCGGTGCTGGCGATCGGTCTGTGCACGTCGACGATCATGCTGTTGCTGCAGGCCGTCGCGTTCGAACCGTACCTACGCATCACGTTGCTGGTTCCGATCGTCATCACGAATTGGTTCGTTCTCGCGTGTTTGGGTGAGCGCACGCAGCGCGGCCCCTTCGGCGCAATCGAGATCGCGACCACGGCCTTCGGAGCCGCCGCGGTATTGGTAATCGTCGGCACCACCTGCGAGGCCATCGGCCACGGAACGCTGCTGGCCGGCCTGCCGGCCATCGAGGCATTACCGGCGATGGGAGACCTGCAGATCAGATTCGCCGACTCCGGATTCCCGCTGGCCGCCATGCCACCCGGCGCCTTCATCATCGCCGGGTTGTTGCTCGCCGCCCGCAACGCAACGCGGCAGCGCACGTGAACGCGACCAAGCGTTTGTTGATCTTCGAGCGTCTGCGCGAAGTCACGCCGGCGCCGATGACGGAACTGCGTTATGAATCGGTGTTCGAACTGCTGATCGCGGTAATCCTGTCCGCGCAGGCGACCGACGTCAGCGTCAACCTGGCGACGCGCAAGCTCTATCCGGTGGCCAATACACCGGCGGCACTACTCGCGCTCGGCATCGAGGGGATCACGCCGTTCATTCGCCACATCGGGCTCTACAACGCGAAGGCGCGCAACATCATCGCGACGTGTGGGATTCTGCTCGAGCGGTACGCCGCTGAAGTACCGCGTGATCGCGCAGCGCTCGAGTCGCTGCCGGGTGTCGGGCGCAAGACAGCCAACGTCGTGCTCAACACTGCGTTCGGTGAACCGACGATCGCCGTCGACACGCACGTGTTTCGCGTCGCGAATCGCACCCGGATCGCGCGCGGCAAGACGGTGCGGCAGGTCGAAGATCGATTGCTCAAAGTCGTGCCCGCGCAATTCAAGAACGATGCGCACCATCTGCTGATCCTCCACGGCCGCTATGTGTGCACCGCGCGCAGCCCGCATTGCGGCGCCTGCGCGATCGAGGATCTCTGCGAATATTCCGACAAGGTCGAATAGCGCGGCAGGGCGCGTCAGAGGTCGACGAGTTCCACCGCATCGGGCGTCAGCGCTTCGCCGAGGAAATAGCGCCCGACGCGCGCAAAGCGTTCGCGACCGTCGGAGGCCAACAGGCGCCGGCGGGTTGCGTCGGTTGCGGCGGCACTCGGCGTGCAGGTCAATCCCGCGTCCGCCAACGCAATCGACACCGCAACCGCGGTGGTCGCCGCCGAGTCGACGAGCGTGAGACCGGCACCGCCAACGCGTTTGATGAGGGGCGCGAGAATCGGAAAGTGCGTGCACCCGAGCAGGAGGCAGTCCGGGTGCGCATCTTCGCGCAACCAGGCGCCGAGATAGGCTTCGATCACGCGCTCCGGCACATCGCCCGAGATCCAACCTTCCTCCGCGAGGGTGACCAGCAACGGGCACGGGCGCGCAAGCACGCGCGCGTCGGGTCGACGCGACAGAATTGCGCGCTGATACGCGCCGCCGCGCACTGTGCTCTCCGTCGCGATGACCGCGATACGGCCGTGGCGCGACGCGCGGCATGCCGCTTCGGCGCCAGGCTCGACGACGCCGAACACCGGCAGCGGCCGATAGGCCTCGCGCAAGGCGTCCAGTGCCACCGCAGATGCCGTATTGCACGCGATCACGAGCGCCTTGACGCCTCGCTCCACCAACGCCTGGGCAGCCTGCACCGCGTAACGTTGCACGGTGCCTGCGCTTTTGGTGCCGTACGGCAGGCGCGCGGTATCGCCGAGATAGATGAATCGTTCGTGGGGTAACTGTAACTCCAGCGCTTTGAGCACAGTCAGGCCGCCGACGCCGGAATCGAACACGCCGATCGGTGAGTCATTGGGGGCACGGAGACGGGGAACGTCTAACGAGGCCATTGCGGCGCGCACCGTGTGAATTGGCGCGTATCTTAGCAGCAGGTTGCCCGGCATCGACCCGGGCGTACCCGGC
>CAYUMA010000391.1:0-3221 GCA_964445675.1 uncultured Pseudomonadales bacterium
ACGGCGCGCTCGCACGGGCCGAGTTCCTGCTCGGTGACACGGGCGCGATGATCTACGCGCCGTCGATCAACCTCGAACGCGCCGCCTTCGCAAAGTTGTCAGGCGACGGTGCCCGGTATCGGGGCGAACTCGAAACCGCGCGGCGGCTGTTCGCCGAATTCGACGCACCGATTCGCGCGGCTGATGTCGCGCGGGAGCTCGCGATGGCTGCGCGTTGACGGATCGAGGGGCCGACGACGTATTTTGACGCGTAGCCGAGCACAGCTTGCGGATTACGCGCTGTTAGCCGCGTCCTATCGACGCAGTCTCGAGTCCAGCCGATCTCGCACCAGCCAACAACCGCGCGTCGAATGCAACGAACTCGCAGTTCTCATCGCTGCGATCACGCAGCCACAGCGCCGACGCGAGATGGATGACGTCGAACCCTCGCAGCTCGTGAATTTCAGCCAACTCCCCTGCGTTGCGCGCGACGGTGGGGTGCAACTCGATTCGCAGCAGCTCGCTCCAGTCGCCGCGGTTGTCCGTGAATGCTGATTTCGACTTCCTCTCCGTTGGCTGCCCTTCGGACATGCTCACTCAAGCGCGCTTTGAAATCGCGCATGCTCGTTTTCATGACGGGTCACATTCTGATATGTGGTCACACCATAGCCGCACGACCGGGCAATCTAAAATGAATCACCGCAATCTGGTGTTCAGCTCGCGGGCAACCGAAGCACGAGTCGTTCGTAGGATAGGGCTGAATACGCTATGGGAAAAACGCACCTGCGAGGCTCGGTGTCATTGCCGATCGGCACGACTCCGGTTAGATGGCAAGACAATGAAGTACGACATCGTAGTCTCCCCGGAAGCGGTCGAAGACCTTCGATCTCTGAAGGCGCATGTTCGGGCAGCAGTTCAGCAGGCTCTCGAGATCCATCTCAGGTATGAGCCGACGCGCACGAGCCGAAGCCGGATCAGGCGGCTTCGAGGATTGTCGCGGCCCCAGTTTCGTCTGCGCGTCGGTGATGTCCGAGTCTTCTATGACGTTTCGTGGCACAGTGTCGAGGTGCTTGCGATTGTTCCGAAGTCGGAGGTATCCAATTGGCTAAATCGGTTCGCCGTCGCCGAATGAAGCAGGTGCCCGTCTCCGCGGTGAAGGGAGAACTGTCCCGCTATCTCCGCGAGGCCGGAAGGGGTCACATCGTCATCACGCGGCGAGGAAAGCCAGCGGGCGTGCTCATCGGATTCGAGACGGACGAGGACTTCCAGGAGTTCTGCCTCGCGCAGGAGCCGCGCTTTTTGGCACGCATCGCAGCTGCGCGCAAGAACATCGCTGCGGGTCGCGGGGTCAAACTCGAAGACCTGACGGCGTAACGCCTGAAAGACTCGGGCGCGACAATCTGATCCTCGTCGCGCGGCGAGATCTCTTTCCCGCTCCAGGATCTGACGCGTGCCAACGCGCGTTCGGACGCGGTCATCGATCGAGGCGAGTGGCTGAAGAGTTCAGTTCCTGCCACCCCGAACCGCGTGTGTCCGTCGGCGCCGAGCCGATAGAATGCCGCGATGACGAATACCCCCGCACACTCCCGCGTGCTGACGCTCGTGTTCACGGATCTGGTGAATTCGACCGGCGTCAAGGTCGCGCAGGGGGACGGGGCCGCGGCAGGACTGGTCGCACGCCATCGTGATCATGTCAGGCGCATTGCGCGCGAACAGAACGGCAGCGTCGTCGATTTCGCGGGCGACGGCTGCTTTCTGACGTTCGAGTCGCCGAGCGCCGCGGCGCTCTTCGCGCTCGAACTGCAGCACGCACACGCGCTGGAAGGCGACCTGCCGCCGGTGCGTATCGGACTGCACCTCGGCGAAGTGTTGTCGCACACTGAAGGCGACATCCCGCGCGTCGAGGGTCTCGCGGTCGACGTCTGCGCCCGGGTGCAGTCGTTGGCAGTGGGCGGGCAGATTCTCGCGTCTGCCGCCGTGGCCACGTCCGCGAAGGCGAAGGTCGGCAGTGAGCGATGGGGGCGTCGCGTCAAGTGGATGAACCACGGCGCGTACGAACTGAAAGGTGCGGGCGAAGCGGTCGAGCTGGTCGAAGTCGGTTTCGACGGATCGGCGCCGTGGACTACGCCGACCGCGAGCGAAAAGGGCCGGCCGGTGCGGCGCAGGCGCGGACCGTTCGTCGGCCTCGCCATCGCGGTGCTGTTGGCGATCGGCGCCGCCATCGCCGTTTGGCGCTGGCCATTTTCCACCACGAGCGAACTGCCGCCGATCCGCGCCATCGCGGTGCTGCCGCTCGACAACCTCTCGGGCGATCCGGCGCAGGAATATTTCGCCGACGGCATGACGGAGACGTTGATCGCGGAGTTGTCGAAACTCCCGGAAGTGCGCGTGATTTCGCGCACGTCGGTGATGCAGTTCAAGGGCACGCGCACGCCGCTGAAGGAGATCGCCGCAACGCTCGACGTCGACGGCATCATCGAAGGTTCCGTGCTGCGTGCGAACGACGAGGTCCGCATCACGACGCAGCTGATCGACGCGCGCACGGATCGTCACCTGTGGGCCGAACACTACGACCGCGAACTGTCCCACGTGCTCGAGGTGCAGAGCGAAGTGGCGAAAGCCGTGGCGGCCCAGATCGCGTTGAAGCTCACGCCCGAGCAGGCGCAACGCTTCGTCGCACCCGCGCCGGTGGATCCGCGCGCGCAGGATGCGTATCTGCGGGGGCTCGCGTTTCGCGGCAATGGTCGCGACCCGATCCTGCGCGCGAAGGCGGCGTTCGAGGAGGCGGTGAGCATCGAACCGAAATTCGCCCTCGCCCGCGCCGCGCTCGCGAGCGCGTGGGCGTTGTTGACCTTTAGCGACACGAACCCCAACGATGTTCGCGACCATCTGCGGCGCGCGCAGGAAGAGGCGAGCGCCGCGCTCGCGTTGGATGACAACATCGGCGATGCGCACTGTGCGCTGGGGTCGGTGACGGCGATGGCGTGGGGCGAACACGCGATTGTCGAGCGCGAGTACGCGCGCTGTCTCGAACTCGGTGTGAGCGATCCCGGGCAGCAAGCGACGTACGCGCTCGTGCTCGCGTTCACCGGACGCACCGAAGCGGCCCTTGCCGAAGCGGGTGCGGCACTCGCGCGCGCACCGGCGGACATCTTCGTGCGCAGCGCCGTCGCCGACGTGTACAGGTTCACCCGGCGCTATGACCAGGCGCTCGCCGCCAACGACGCGATTCTCGCGACGGA
>CAYUMA010000392.1:0-12052 GCA_964445675.1 uncultured Pseudomonadales bacterium
GCATTGATCGAGCGCGACCGCCGCTTCGTCGCCGAGTCGGTACCAGTCGTTTCCGGCGACGGCGGGATCGAGGCGCTGCGCGAAGGCGTCGCTGAGCACCAGGGTCCGCATGAAGCCCCAGGGCTGCTCATCGCGATAGAACAGGTCGCGCTGCTGCAGGTAGCGAATGTCCCAGCCACGCGTCTGCGCCGCACGAATCATTGCGAGCGTGCTGTCTTTTTTCAGGTTGAGTTCGTCGATCGAATCCATGACGAACGCAGCGGTGCGCATGCGTAGTGAGCCTTTGCGGGATGCGGGTCAAAAGTACCCACATGGGTAGTGGCGAGCAAGCAGAATGAGACAGAATTCCCTTTACAGTCGGCGACTTATGGATCACCCCCAGAAATCGTGTTACAACGCGGACGTTCTGTCTGCCAAGCATTCCGGCGCAGTATTTCAGACACCTTTAATGGGCCCGTAACCGGGTTGCAACAAGGACCGTACCATGGAAGAGGGACTTCGGGGCGTCAAGGTGTTGGTCATTGACGACAGCAAGACCATCCGGCGCAGCGCGGAAAATCTCCTGTCGAAAGCCGGATGCGACGTCATCACGGCGACGGATGGCTTCGACGCGCTGGCCAAGATCGCGGACTCTCACCCGGAAATCATCTTCGTCGACATCATGATGCCCCGCCTCGATGGCTATCAGACCTGCGCGTTGATCAAGAACAACAGCGAGTTCAAGTCGACGCCGGTGGTCATGTTGTCGAGCAAGGATGGCCTGTTCGACAAGGCGAAAGGCCGCATCGTCGGCTCGGATCGCTACATCACGAAGCCGTTCAGCAAGGAAGAGCTCCTCGGCACCATACGCACGTTGGTGAGCTAGCAACGGATTCAGGCAAACGCAATGGCTCGCATTCTTGTAGTCGACGACTCCCCCACCGAGACGCATCAGTTCGTCAACGTGCTGGCCAAGCACGGCCATCAGGTACTCACCGCCGCGTCCGGCAGCGACGGCATCGATCTCGCCCATGAAGAGTTGCCGGATGTGATCCTGATGGACGTGGTCATGCCCGGGCTCAATGGTTTCCAGGCCACGCGCCAGCTGACCCGCGACACGCAGACTCGGCACATTCCGGTGATCATCATTTCGTCGAAGAACCAGGACACCGATCGTGTCTGGGGCGCGCGTCAGGGCGCGTCGGGCTATTTGACGAAGCCGGTGGACGAAAAAACGTTGATCTCGGCGGTCAACGGCGTACTGGACGAGTAGGTCACTGGCGATGGCAGCGAGCCAGGTATTGCAGATCCTGCGTGACATCGAGGCGGAGACGTTGCGCAACGCCGTGCAACTGCCGCACAAACGCGATGCGCGGCCGCAGTGGCAAGGGATCGGGTTTCAGCTCGGCGGCGTGAGACTCGTGTCTGCGCTCGGCGAAGTCGGCGAAATTCTGACGCTGCCGCGCGTCACGGCACTGCCGCGCGTGCGCGACTGGGTCGCCGGCATCGCCAATGTGAGAGGACGGCTGATACCGGTGGTCGACCTGCATCGTTATCTTGGTGTCACGGCAACCGTGCAGCGATTGCAGTGGCGCCTGCTGATCGTGCATGCCGACGAGATCAGCGTGGGACTGATCGTGGAGCAGTCGCTCGGGATGCAGCACTTTCAGCAGGACAGCTTCGAAAACGGTCATCCGGAGGGGTTCGATGCGATCAACCCGTTCATCAAGGGGGCGTATCGGCACGGCGGCCGGGTGTTCTACGTGGTTGATCTGATGGCACTCGTTCGGGACGAACGGTTCTTAAACGTAGCGGAATAACGGACAGGCGATATGACGACGAACAAGGTTTCTGCGAGTCCACTGTTGAGCGCACTGAGCGTGCTGCTGACGGTGACTCTGGGCGCGATGATCTTCGTCATCGTGATGGACGAGCGATCCGTGACCGGAAACTATCCGTTGATGCTCGCTGTCGGCGGTATGGTGCTGGTGGCGATCATCGCGGTGCTGCTGCTGCGCGACGCGCGCAATCGGCTCGCCGATCAAGCCGCGCAGAACGAACGTAATCAAGCCGCGATCCTGCAGCTGCTCGACGAACTCGCCGACCTCGCGGAAGGCGATCTGACCGTGCATGCGTCGGTCACCGAGAACTTCACCGGAGCCATTGCCGACTCGATCAACTTCGCAATCGATCAGATGCGCGGGCTGGTGTCGAACATCAACCGCGTCTCCGTGCGCGTCGCCCGCGCGGCCGAGGAAACCCAGACGACTGCGCGTGGACTCGCAAACGCGTCGGAGAATCAGGCGCGCGAAATCGCCGCGGCATCGACCGCGATCAATGAAATGGCGGTGTCGATCGACCAGGTGTCCTCGAACGCCGCCGAGTCGGCCGCCGTCGCCGAGCGCGCGGTGGCGATTGCGAACAAAGGCGCCGACGTCGTGCAGGCAACGATCGGCGGCATGGATACCATTCGCGGACAAATCCAGGAAACGTCGAAGCGGATCAAGCGACTCGGCGAGTCGAGCCAGGAGATCGGCGACATCGTTTCGCTGATCAACGACATCGCCGATCAAACCAACATTCTGTCGCTCAATGCCGCGATCCAGGCATCGATGGCTGGCGACGCGGGGCGCGGGTTCGCGGTCGTCGCTGACGAAGTGCAGCGTCTCGCAGAACGCTCCTCCGCAGCGACGAAACAGATCGCCGCACTGGTGAAGACGATTCAGACCGATACCAACGAGGCAGTCATCTCGATGGAGCAGACGACCACAGAGGTCGTCAGCGGGGCGAAGCGAGCGCAGGATGCAGGTGTGGCGCTGGAAGAAATCGAAAGCGTGTCGACGTCGCTCGCGGAGCTGATCCAGAACATCAGCAACGCGGCCCGGCAACAAGCGGCGTCCGCGGGACATGTCTCGAACACGATGACCGTCATTCAGGAGATCACCTCGCAGACTGCCGACGGTACCGAGGCGACCGCCAAATCGGTCGGTGCATTGGCTGAGATGGCGAATGAGATGCGCGTTTCAGTTGAGTTCTTCAAGCTGCCGGGCGATTCGAAGGCGCGGTGATCGCGGCCTGATCGGTAGGCGTCGATGCGCCACCGCCGCACGGGCTGATTGGAAGGGACAATGACCGAAAGCCGAGAACATTTCGCGCTCGATTGGATCAAGCGCGAGCTCGACGAAACGCTGAACACGGCGCGCCAGGCGCTCGAAGCGTATGCGGCGTCCGATCGCGACGAAACCAAGATGCGCGCATGCCTGACGTATCTGCACCAGGTGCACGGCACATTGCTGATGCTGGAACTCACCGGCGTCACCACTCTGTCGGATGAGATGGAGCAACTGGCGCAGGCGATGCTCACCCGGTCCGTCGCGAAGGTCGACGTCGCGCAACAGTTGCTGATGCAGAGCATCCTGCAGTTGCCGGCCTACCTCGAGGAAATTCAGAAAGGCTTACCCGATTCACGCCGTGCCGTACTGCCGCTCGCCAACGAGTTGCGTGGGGCGCGCGGTGTTGCGCCCATTGCGGACTCTGGCTCGCGGGCAGGCGCCGAACTTCCCGGCGCCGCCACCGACGAGACGTTGCGCCGCTTCGACCAGATCGACGGCACGGAAAAAGTGCGCAGAATTCGCGCCGTCTATCAACAGGTGCTGTTGTCGGTTCTCAAGCGCGAAGACCCACGGGCGGCGCTCGCGACGCTGGCGAAGATCGCGACGGGACTCGAGCGAATCTGCGAAAACACGCCCTATACATCGCTGTGGCGGGCGTTTTCGGCGTTCGTCGCTGCGTTGTCCGAGAGCGAAGCGGAATTGACTGGTGACGTCGTCAGACTGCTGCGGCGCGTCGACGCCGAGATCAAAGCACTCGCGCAGCACGGCGCCGCTGCGCTGTCTCGCCCGTTGTCGCTCGATCTCGTGAAGCAGCTCGTCGACACCGCTCGCACGCACGGCAACAGTAGTTTGGATATCAAAAAACTCGGCGAAGCGATCGCAGAGGAGCCGCCGGAAGACCGCGTCACGATCTCCAAGCGCGAAGCGATTCAGACCGCAGCCGTGGCGTTGCGTGAAGAGCTCGCGACGGTCAAGGACGCGCTCGACATGTTCGTCCGCGGCGAAGATCGCTCGACCGAGCCGTTGCGAGAGCTGGCTGCGCCCCTCAAGCAGATCGGCAGCACGCTGTCGATCCTGGGCTTCGAAAGCTCACGCGCGGTCATCGCCGATCAGGTCGAGGCGATTCACGCTGCGGCGAAAGACAGTGTGTGCGACGACGTACTTTTGTTGGGGGTCGCGTCGGCGCTGCTTCAGGTCGATGAGAACCTCGCCGGAATAGCGCAACAGCGCGGCGGTGGGGGCGGTACTTCGGAAGCGGCCGGCGTCATCAACGACGCGCAGGCTGCGGTGCTCAGCGAGGCCCGTTCCGGACTCGAGCAGGTCAAGCAGGCGGTGGTCGACTACGTGTCGGCGCAGTGGGACGCAAACTGTCTCGCCGACGTCCCGGCACTGCTGGCGGCGATCAAGGGAGCGCTGGCGATGGTGCCGTTGACGCGCCCCGCGGAACAGCTCGGGCGCTGCGCGCGTTATGTCACTGACGAACTCATCGAGGGGTACGCGCCGGATTGGGCGACGCTCGACGCGTTCGCGGATGCCATCAGCGGCATCGACTACTACCTCGAGCGCTTGTGCGACGACACCACGCCGCCGGGCGACGAAGTCCTCAATCTGGTCGAGCGCAGTCTGACGCAACTCGGCTTCGGCAAAGACAGTGAGAAGCTGCTGCGCAGCGAAGCGAAAGCGGCGGCGCAACGCGCGGAAGATCGTGATGAGCCGCCGCTGCGCGTTCGCGCGACGCAAGCTCGCGAAACGCGGCCGGAACGCAACGTCGTGGCCGTATTGGATCTGCCCGATGTCGGGGTTGAAGAAGTCGAGCTGGTCGACGTCGTTGCGGAAGAACCGGCGGAAGAAGTCGCGGTAGCAGCCGAACCGATCGATGTCGAAGCAGAAGTCGAGCTTGTCGATGTCGCGGCAGACGTCGAGCCGGAAGAGATCGAAGACGACGCACTCGAGACCGATGTTTACGAGGTGGACGAGCTCGAGTCCGAGAAAGCCGAGAGTGCGGCAGTCGCAGCGCGAGCGCTCGAACCGCCAGTCGCGCCGAAACCCGCTCAGCCCGAACCCATCGGCGCACGACCCGCCGAACGACGCGATACGCCGCGTCCGGAAGCAGCGGCCGAGCCGACTCGTGCAGCTCATTCGTCAGCGGGCGTGCCGAGCAAGCCGCTGCCGAGCGTCGAGTTCGACCTCGTCATCGAAGACGCCGATGAGGTGTCCACCGGCGCCGTCAGCGTCGATGAACTCGATGACGAGGCGTTCGATCTCGGGAACTCATTGTTCGACGAGATGCCCGCAGACAAAGGCGACGAGAGCGGCGCCCCGTCGCGTCGCCTCGATGCGGACATCGATGACGATGAGATGGCGAAGATCGTCGCGAACGAGCCCGAGACACCGCGGGCTGTGCCCGCGCCTCTGGCGGCTGCGCCGCTCGCGACAACGGCGGCTGTGCGCGATCCCGTCGCAAGCGCGCCAACGAAATTCACGGCTATCCCCACCGACGTCGATTCCGAAATCCTGCAGATTTTCGACGAAGAAGTGGCGGAGGTCATGGCCAGCGTCGATCAGTGGCTGCCGCAGTGGGCCGCGGAACTCGGCAGCGAAGAAGCATTGAGCGAAATCCGTCGCGCGTTTCACACGCTCAAAGGCAGCGGGCGGATCGTTGGCGCCGACGTGATCGGCGAACTGGCGTGGTCGATCGAGAACATGCTCAACCGCGTGATCGACGGCACCGTCGAACCGAACCAGCAGATGCCCGCGCTGACCCGCGAAGCGCGGGTCGCGGTGCCGGAACTGTATAGAGCATTCGAAAAGGGCCGCGCCGTATTCGACAACCTCGTATCGAGCATCATCGAAAAGGCGGATGTTCTCGCATCCGGAGGATTGCTCGAGGAGGTTGCGACCGACCGGCGCGATGAACCCGTCGCGGCGAAAGTTCCGACTGCGACGGCGGCGGACGCGGCTTCCGTCGATGCAATGGGGCGGCCCGATGCCGAGATGTTCGCACTGTTCGAGCAGGAGGCGGCGACCCATCTCGACGTGCTCGTCGAGCGCTTCTCGAGCGCCGACAAGATCAGTGCGGATGCGTTGAGCGACGACGCGGTGCGCGCACTGCATACTTTGCTCGGCAGCGCCTCGATGGCTGGCGTCGATAGCGTCTCCCGCGTCGCTGGACCCCTCTATCACGTTGTCCGGGAAGCGCGCGATCGCGGGTTGAAAATCGGCTCCGATATCGTCGACTTCATTCAACAAGGCGTGTTCGCATTGCAGCGCACGCTGCGTGCGCTCGCAGAAGGCAGACAGACGCACGAGGACTATGCGTCGTTCGAAGCGGAGTCCGCCCGCATCGTCGCCGGGCTCGGCGACGCACAAGTCGCGGCGTCGAGTCTGTTGAGCCTCGATGGCGCGCCGGTACTGCTCAACGCGCGTGAGTTTCTGTCCGGCTGGCGCAGCGGCGCGATGGATCTCGGCGCGCTTTCCGACACGGTCGAAGCGCTGCACGAGTTGCGCAACGCCGCCGAGAGTCAGGGTCAAAGGCCGATCACGACTCTGTGCGATGCGCTGATCGCGGCGTACGAGCGCCTCGAAGATCATCAGCTCGACGAGGCCGGTCACGCCGCGTTGGGCCAGGGCCATGAGCGGTTGCTCGAGATGTTCGATGCGATCGCTGTCGAGCAGCGTCTGCCTGATCCGAGCAAGGAGACGCAGGCGCTCGCGGCCGTGCAGATTCCGCAACCGCGCGAAGCCGAGCTCGATCTCTCGGAGGGCCCGGATCGTGCCGCGCCTGCGGCGAATGTCGTCGAGTTTCCGACGTTCGTCCGACCGGCCCCTGTCCCACAAGAGCCGCCACCCGTGGCGACGCCGGCCGCTCGCGAAGAAGTGGCGCCGCGCGAAGCAATGCAACCAAGCGCGCCGCGGCCCGAGCCACGACTCGAAGCGCCGGTCGAAGCGCCGAAGCCAACGAGCACACCCGCTCGCGCGACGGTCACGCTGCCGGCGGATGCGGACACCGAGATTCTCGAGATCTTCTTCGAGGAAGCGGAGGAGCTGCTCGAGGCGATCGACCAAAGCGTGCACGAGTTGCGCGCGGCGCCCGACAACCAGGTTCACCTCGAAATTCTGTTGCGGAGCCTGCATACGCTCAAGGGCGGCGCCCGCCTCGCAGGTCTGACCGGACTCGGCGACGACGCGCACGCATTCGAATCGATGCTCGTCGGTGTGCAGGACGGCGCGCTGACGGCAGCGTTCTTCGACGCGCTGCAGACGCGCCACGATGAGATGCTCGTGTCGGTGCTCGCGTTCCGGGCGGCGGCATCGGGGTCCGCGCAGAGCGCTTCTGATGCGGCGGAAGTGACGGCGGCACCGGCGCCAGTGGTGCGCGAGATCGTGGTGCGGCCGAGTGTTGCGCCGCCGCCGGCGCCCCTCAAACCGGTCGTCAAGGTCGTTGCGCCGCCGGCACCGAGCCGTGCCGAGAGTGACGATGATGTACAAGAGCCGGCCAAGCCCGCGCGTGGGCGCGTGGCGCTCGAGCCGCGTGAGCAAGTGCGCGTATCGGCAGCGCTGCTCGAGCAGCTCGTGAACCTCGCCGGCGAAAGCAGCATCATCCGTTCACGTGTCGAACAAGGCATGAACGATTTCAGTACGTCGCTCGAAGAGATGGAAACGACGATCGAGCGCGTGCGGGAACAGCTGCGGCGACTCGAGATCGAGACCGAGACACAGGTGCTGTTCCGCCAGGAAGTCACCCAGGGCACCGACTACGAAGAATTCGACCCGCTCGAGATGGATCGCTATTCCCAGTTACAGCAGCTCTCGCGCGCGTTGTCCGAAAGCGCGTCCGACATGCTGGAGCTCAAAGACTCGCTGACATTCAAGGCGCGCGAATCCGAAACGTTGCTGCTGCAGCAGGCGCGCGTCAACACGGAGTTGCAGGAAGGCCTGATGCGTACGCGCATGGTGCCGTTCAGCAGACTGCTGCCGCGTTTGCGCCGCGCCGTCCGGCAGGTGTCGGCCGATCTCGGCAAAGACGTGGAATTCAATGTGCACAACGCCGAGGGCGAACTCGATCGCAACATGCTCGATCGGATGGTGCCGCCGCTCGAACACATGTTGCGCAATGCGGTCGATCACGGCATCGAGCCCGCCGAAGTGCGACGCGGCTACAACAAACCCGAGGCCGGCCGCATCGATCTGAGAGTCTCGCGCGAAGCCGGTGATGTCGTCATCGAGATCGCCGACGACGGCGCCGGAATCGACGTGGAATCGGTGCGCGCCAAAGCAATCGAGAACGGCTTGATGACGCCGGATGCGCGGCTGCGCGACGACGAGATCCTGCAGTTCGTGCTCGCGGCTGGATTCAGCACCGCGAAGTCTGTCACGCAGATCTCCGGCCGCGGCGTCGGTATGGATGTCGTACAGAGCGCCGTCAAACAGCTCGGCGGCAGCATCACGATCAGTTCGGTGCCGGGTAAAGGGACGCGATTTATCGTACGCCTGCCGTTCACGGTGTCGGTGAACCGCGCGCTGATGGTCTCGGTCGGCGAGGACCAGTATGCAATTCCGCTGAACACGATCGAAGGCATCGTGCGTGTGTCGGGTGTGGAACTCGAAAAACTCTATCGGCCCGATGGCGGCGGCTTCGAATACGCCGGCATGCAGTATCGCGTGCGCTACCTCGGCAGCTTCATCGGCCGCGACTATGTCGCGCTGTCAGACCGCAGTTCGGTTCCCGTCGTGCTCGTGCGCGCCGGCGATCGCGCGGTCGCAGTACACGTCGATGGCGTGCAAGGCAGCCGCGAAATCGTCGTCAAGAGTCTGGGTCCGCAATTTGCCGGCGTCGGCGGGATCTCGGGCGCGACGATCCTCGGTGACGGCAGCGTCGTCGTGATTCTGGATCTGATCGCGTTGATTCGCGCACAGACGGCGCCGAGTCTCGCGAACGGCACGCCGACAGGTGTCGTCGATCGACCGATCTGCGTGATGGTCGTGGATGACTCGGTCACCGTGCGCAAGGTCACGTCGAGGTTGCTCGAACGCCAGGGCATGGATGTGATCCTTGCAAAAGACGGCGTCGAAGCGGTCGCGCTGCTGCAGGAACGGCGCCCCGACATCATGTTGCTCGACATCGAGATGCCGCGCATGGACGGATTCGAAGTGGCGCGGCAGATCCGCCACGACGAGCGGTTGGCGAATCTGCCGATCGTGATCATCAGTTCGCGCACCGGGGCCAAACACCAGGAACGCGCGGCCGAACTCGGCGTCAATCGATTCCTCGGCAAGCCGTTCCAGGAGAACGAGCTGCTGGCGACGATTGCAGAACTCGTACACTAGGACTCACGACTATGGCGGCGCTTCTGGCAGTGGACGCAAAGGAACTCGCGTGTGTGATGATTCCGCTGGCGAATACACACCTGTTGCTGCCGAACGTGACCGTTGCGGAGATCCTGCCGTGGCGGCGCATCACGCCGCTGGCGGACGCGCCGAACTGGTGTCTCGGTTTGCTCGGTTGGCGCGGTGAGACACTGCCGGTCGTCCACTTCGAGGCGCTGAACGGCGGTCGTGAATTGCTTGGCGGCGGCCGCGGTCGGTGTCTGTTGATCATGAATCGAGCACGCCACTCGCACGGCCGGGGATTTTACGTGCTGGCGTCCGCCGGGCTGCCGCGCATCGTGCATCTGAACGACGATGACCTGCAGATTCACACGGTTCATCTGGGGCCTGCCGAAGTCGCGGCGCTGCAGGTCGGAACCGAATTTGCGGTCGTGCCGGACCTCGCGTTCATCGAAGGGCAGCTCGCGACACTCGACTGTTGATTGCGCCCCTCTCGATTACGAGTTAGGGCGCGCTCCAGCCCCACGCTTGACGCAAGATCGAAAGCGCCGCCACCGGCGCCGTATCAGCGCGCAGAATCAGGCTTCCCATGCCTATCGATTGCGCGCCGAGTGCATGCGCCGACGTGCGCTCCGCGTCGCTGAAGCCGCCTTCCGGTCCGACGAGCAGCAGCGTGTCCACCTCCGGCGGCGCATCGATCGGCGGCGCGCCCGGTTCGAGCAGCAGCACCTGGTGCGCGGGTCGCTGCGTCAGCAGGTCATGCAGCGAAATTGGCGGGTGAAGCGTGGGCAGCGTCAGCCGACGGCATTGCTCGGCCGCGCCTTGCACGATGCGGTGCCAATGGGTCTCGCGGCGGATGACACGAGATCCCGCATAGCGCACCTCGGTGCGCTGCGTTTCGAGCAACCAGATGTCGGTGACGCCGAGTTCGGTTGCTTTCTGCACCACGAAGTCGAGCCGCTCGCCCTTGATCATCGCCTGCGCGAGATGCAGCTTCAGACGCGGCGGCGCTTCGGTCTCAATGACTTCGAGAATGGATACCCGACACGCGCGTGGATCGGGATCGTCGATCTGCGCGCGGTAACCGATGCCGTCGCCGCAAAAGAGCAGCACGTCGTCGCCGCGCCGCTGGCGCAGCACACGACACAAATAATGTGAGCGTTCCGAATCGAGCGTCAGCGCGGTGGCGGCCGCGAGCTTTGCTTCGACATACAACCTATGGCGCGCGTCACTCAGGGCAATTGGATCCGGTCGAGCACGGCCTGCGTCGGCGCGACCTGGTTCAGCGTGTAAAAGTGCAAGCCCGGCACGCCGCCGTCGAGCAGCCGCTGACACAGCGCCGTGACGACGTCGGTGCCGAACGACTTCAGCGACGCCTCGTCGTTCTCGTAGGCCGCGAGGCGGCTGCGTATCCAGCGCGGAATCTCGGCGCCGCAGCCGTCGGAGAAACGCACCAGGTTTGTGTAGTTGGAGATCGGCATGATGCCCGGCACGATCGGCACCGCGACATTGGCGCGCGCGACGAAATCGAAATACGCGTCGGCGTTGTAGAAGTACTGCGTGATCGCGCCGGTGGCACCGGCCGCAACTTTGCGCCGGAAGTGCTCGATGTCTTTTTCCGGCGACTCGGCGTCAGGATGCACCTCGGGATAAGCGGCCACTTCGATCTCGAAGCGCTCGTCGACGTGCGTGCGCAGCAGCGCGACCAGATTGGCCGCATAGCTGACGCGGCGACTGCCGAAGCCCGACGGGATGTCGCCGCGCAGCGCGACCATCCGGCCGATGCCGAGTCCACGGTAGCGGTCGATCAGCGCTTTGAGGTCGCTCTCGTTGTCGGCGCCCATCGAAAGATGCGGCGCGACATCGTGACCGGCCGCGGCCAACGCCGCGACCGCTTCGAACGTGCGATCGCGCGTCGAGCCACCGGCGCCGTACGTCACCGAGAAAAACTGCGGACGGGCGCCCTCGAGTTGCGCCGCGGTACGCAGCAGCGCGACCTGGCCCTTGTCGGTCTTCGGTGGAAAAAACTCGAAGCTGAGCCGAAAGCGCGTCGCCATCGTCAGGCGGCGCGCAGTGCCTCGGCCAGCGCCGCGGCCTTATCTGTGCGCTCCCACGTGAACTGCGACTCGCTGCGACCGAAGTGACCATACGCCGCCGTCGCGCGATAGATCGGGCGCTTCAGATCGAGCATCCGGATCAAGCCGCGCGGGCGCAGGTCGAAGTGTTCGCGAATGAGTTTAATGATCGCTTCATCCGAGAGCTTTCCGGTGCCGAACGTGTTGACGCTGATCGACGTCGGCTCGGCAACACCGATCGCATAGCTGACCTGAATCTCGCAACGATCGGCGATGCCCGCCGCGACGATGTTCTTCGCGACGTAACGCGTCGCGTACGCGGCGGAGCGATCGACCTTCGAGGGGTCTTTGCCCGAGAACGCGCCGCCGCCGTGGCGCGCCATGCCGCCGTAGGTGTCGACGATGATCTTGCGCCCCGTCAAGCCGCAGTCGCCAACCGGTCCGCCGATGACGAATTTGCCGGTCGGGTTGATGTAGACCTTGGTCGTTTTCGTGACCCAGTTACCCGGCAGCGTCGGCTTGATGATTTCTTCGAGCACGGCTTCGTGCAGGTCCTTC
>CAYUMA010000393.1:0-2629 GCA_964445675.1 uncultured Pseudomonadales bacterium
CCTACGACGCGTTGCCCGGCGTCGCAGCCGATACCGGCGTGTTGCGCTCGTTGCTCGAACCGCGTGTCTGGCTGCTGGGCATCAGCTCGATGTGCATACTCGGCGCGGCTTACGCGTTCGGCTTGTCAGCGCCCGCGCTGCTGCAGGGCGTCACGCAGTTCGACGCGACCCACGTCGGCTTCCTGATTGCCGGCGTCGCGGCACTCGGCGCCATCAGCATGATTACTGCCGGCTGGCACTCCGATCGACGCCGCGAGCGGCATCTGCACCTGACGACGTATCTGGTCATCATGGCGGCCGCGTTCGCGACGATGGGACTTTCGGTCACGCCGTGGATTGTCGTGCTCGCGTACGCGGCGACAGTGATCTTCGGCAACGCGATCCAGGCCGTGTTTTATCTGATCCCGAGCGATTTCCTGCGCGGCCGCTCGGCTGCGGGCGGCATCGCCGCGATCGGTTCGATCGGCATGGTGGGATCGTTCGTCGGCCCGTTCGCGTGGGGACTAGCGAAGGATTTTACGGGCAGCTTTCAAGCTGGATTGCTGGCGTTGACGGTGCCCTATCTCGTCGCGGCGGCGATCATCGTCGTGCTGCGCCAACGGTTCCGTTGAGGAGACGTCGATGATGAAGGGTGTGCAACGGTCGGATCCGGCGCGCGAATATTTCACCGCGGAGAACTGCCACATCCTCGAGCTATCGAACTCGGCCGACGATGCGCCGGTCTCGATCGCGCGCGCCCGCGTCGCGCCCGGCGTGACGACGCGCTGGCACCGTCTGCACGGAATCACGGAGCGATACCTAATCCTCGAGGGCCGCGGTTCGGTCGAAGTCGGCGACGCCGCAGCCGAGATCGTGTCGCCGGGCGACGTCGTGCACATTCCCGCTATTTGCCGGCAACGCATCTGCAATGTCGGCGCGACGGACCTCGTGTTTCTCGCAATCTGCACGCCGCGCTTTGTCGAAGCGGCGTATGAGGATCTCGGCTAGGCGCGGCCCCCGTGGGAGCGATCATTTATGGGAGGAATCTCCCGTCCAAATCGCGATTGCCAAAGCGGTCGCCACGGCCATCGCGATCTGGAGATCGCTCCCACAATGAACCTGCCACCGTGGGAGCGATTTCCAAATCGCGATTACGCGGGCCCCAGCGAAGCTGTTGGCAACTTCGCCCGCCTCCGCACAATGACGAAAAACACCGGCACGAAGAAAATCGCGAGCATGACGCCGGTAAACATGCCGCCGACGACGCCGGTGCCGATGTCGTTCTGGCTCGCAGCGCCCGCGCCGGTTGCGATGACGAGCGGAAACACGCCGGCGATGAACGCGAACGACGTCATCAGGATCGGCCGCAGGCGTAGCCGCGCCGCGTGTTGCGCCGCTTCGAACGCATCGACGCCGCGGCGCAGTTCTGCTTCGGCAAACTCGACGATCAGAATCGCGTTTTTCGCAGCGAGCCCCATCGTTGCGAGCAGACCCACCTGGAAATAAATGTCGTTATAGAGCCCGCGCAGCGTCGCGGCGGCCACCGCGCCGATGATGCCAAGCGGCACGACGAGCAGCACCGCGACCGGCACGGACCAGCTCTCGTACAACGCCGCGAGGCACAGGAATACGACCAGCAGTGAAACGGCGTACAACGCGGGCGCCTGGGATCCCGACAACCGTTCCTGGTACGAAGCGCCCGTCCACTCGAGTCCGAAGCCTTTCGGCAACCCCGCCACCAGCTTCTCCATTGCGTCCATTGCAGCGCCGGTGCTGAAGCCCGGCGCGGGTTGACCTTGAATGTTGATCGACGGGCGGCCGTTGTAACGTTCGAGCTTCGACGGCCCCTGCTGCCAGTTCCAGCTCGTGAACGCCGAGAACGGCGCCATCTCGCCGGACTTCGAGCGCACGTACCAGCGATCCAGATCCTCCGGCACCATCCGGAACGGCGCGTCGCCCTGCATGTACACGCGTTTGACGCGGCCGCGATCGATGAAGTCGTTGATGTACGTGCCGCCCCACGCGGCCGACAACGTCGAGTTGATGTCCGCAATTGCAATGCCGAGCGCGTTGGCCTTCGCGTGATCGATGTCGAGGTGCAGTTGAGCGGTGTCGTCGAGCCCGTTCGGGCGCACCTGCGCGAGCAGCGGATCGCGCCGCGCGGCATCGAGCAACTGGTTGCGCGCCGCCATCAGCGCCGCGTGCCCGAGGTCGGCGCGATCCTCGAGCTGCATTTCGAAGCCGGTGGAATTGCCGAGCTCGCGAATCGGCGCCGGCACCAGCGCAAAGATCTGCGCGTCGCGGATTTTCGAAAACGTCTTCATCGCGCGGCCGACGATCGCTTCGGCGCTGTTGATCCTGCCGGGCCGTTCGTCCCACGCGCGCAGGTTGACGAACGCCTGGCCGGTGTTCTGCCCCTGCCCTGCAAAACTGAAGCCCGCGGCGATGAACACCGAGTTGATGTTCGCCTGCTCGTCGACCAGATAAAACTGCTCGACCGCCTTCGCAACCTCGAGCGTGCGCGACTGGATCGCACCCGCCGGCAGCGTGATCGGCGTGAACAGTCCGCCTTGATCTTCCTGCGGCAGAAATCCCGTCGGCATGCGCCACAGCAGAAACGCCATCAGCACGACGATGACGCCGTACACGA
>CAYUMA010000394.1:0-7561 GCA_964445675.1 uncultured Pseudomonadales bacterium
GTGCCAGCGGGCTGAATCGCCCGGTCCGTTTCGTCGCGCGTAAATCGATGTTCTCGCGGCCGTTGGTGCAGAGCTTCTATCAACTCATGCTGAGTCGCGCCCAGGCACTCTGAGCGCCTTGCGCTCGCGTCGATGCCGCGGGTAGTGTCGTCGCTCTGCACAGGGGAGTATCTCGCCGATGACTGACATCATCCTGCACCACTACGCAGGCTCGCTGTTTTCCGAAAAGATCCGATTGCTGCTCGGCTATCTGAAGTTGCCGTGGCAATCGGTCGTGACCGCGCCGATCATGCCGCGGCCGTTGCTGATGCCACTGACCGGCGGCTATCGGCGCACGCCGAACATGCAGCAAGGTGCCGACGTCTGGTGCGACTCGAAGATCATTGCGGAGCGGCTCGCCGAAATCGCCGGCGATCAGACGCTGCACACGGGTTTTGTCTCGCATCGCGTCGCCGAATGGGCGGACAGCCACCTGTTTCGGATCGTCGTTGCGATCACGTTTCAACCGCGCGCCGCGGGTGCTGCGATGAGCACGCTTTCGTCAACGCAGATCGAGGAGTTCATGAAGGACCGCGCAGAGCTGACGCAGGGCGCCCCGATCGTCACGTTTCCGCCCGCAGTCGCGGAAGCCCACCTGGCGCACTATCTCGGTGAACTCGACGGCGCGTTCAAGACGCCGTTCCTGTTCGGTCCGAAGCCGCAGATCGCGGACTTCTCGGTGTATCACTGCCTCTGGCTGGTCGCCAACAACTCGATCATGGCGCAGTTGCTGGAGGGCTATCCGAACGTCACCGCGTGGCGTGCGCGCATGGCGGCGTTCGGGCACGGTAAGGTCACTGAGATCACAGGCGAAGAGGCGCTCGCCGTCGCGACGCAATCGACACCGATGCCCATCCCCAAGGTAGCGCCGCAGCTGCCGGCGGGGTTTGCGCTCGGACAGCAGGCGTCGGTGGCACCCACCGACTACGGCATGGCGTTTCCGGTCAGCGGCGAACTGGTGATCTGCTCCGCACGCGAGTACGCCGTCCGAAGGCAGGATCCGGTTGCCGGTGAGATCGTCGTCCATTTTCCGCGGCAGGGATTCGCGCTGAGCGCATGAACGCCGCCGCGCCCGTCATCGATGTTCGGGTACCACTGATGATCGGTGCGATCGGTCACCGGGACCTCGTGGCGAACGAAGTCGCAGCGCTCGCCGAGCGCGTGCGGATTTTTCTCCAGACGCTGCAGCAACAGTACCCCGACCTGCGGGTCACCGTGTTGACGTCGTTGGCGGACGGCGCGGATCGGCTGGTCGCGGACGTTGCGAGTTCGCTGACGATGCCGGTGATCTATGTGTTGCCGATGCCGAGCGACCTCTACGAACGGGACTTCGATGCAGCATCGCTCGGTGAGTACCGCCAACTGTTGACCGACAGCAACGTGCTGACGCTGCCCTTGTTGGGCGACAACACGGCCGACGACGTCACACACCCGGGTCCTGCGCGGGACCGGCAGTACGCGCAGCTCGGTTGTTTCATCGCGGCGCACTGTCACATCCTGCTCGCGCTGTGGGATGGCGACAAAGAAGGCCCCTCCGGAGGAACCACGGCGATCATCCGTTATCACCAGGACGACTTCATGGTTGGCCTCACCGAGGGCGAGCCGCGCTCGCGACTCGATGACACCGACGACGAGAGCGACCTCGTGTACCACGTGGTCTGTTCGCGCGATCGCCCGAACGGCGCGCCGAAGGCGCCGCTGCGACCGGGCGACGTAGGGTGGTTGTCGCGCAACGAGGCGGCGCCACGAACCGCGCGGATGCCGGCGCGCTACGAAATGGTGCTGCGGCATATGGTCGAATTCAGTCGCGACGCGGTGCGTTTCCGTGCTCAGATCGAGCGTGCGCCGAGCGCGCTACTGCAAAACGGCGGCAGCGTCGAGATCAGCACCGGCGAGCGCGACATCGCCGCGGTGTTCGGCGTCGCCAACTGGCTGGCGCTGCACTATCGAGGGCTCACGCGGACGGCGTTGCGGGTGCTGCTCGCATTTGCGGGGCTCGCGAGCATCTCTTTTCTCGTGTACTCGAATCTGGCGGATTCGGACGTGATGATCTATCCGTATCTCGGATTCATGGCAGTGAGTATCGGGGCGTATCTGCTGCAGCGGCGCGGCGACTGGCAGCGACGTTACCTCGACTATCGCGTGCTCGCCGAGGCATTGCGCGTGCAATTCTACTGGGCCGTCGCCGGCGTCGATCGCCCGGCTGCGAGCCGTTTTGGGCACGACGCGTTTCTGAAAAGGCATCTCGAACTCGGCTGGATCCGCAACATGTTGCGTGTTGCCGGACGCAGGGACGATGCCTCGGGTCACGCGCCGACCGAGTCCGGCATCGAGATCGCGTCGCGCGAATGGATCGGCGACGAGGAGCACGGCCAACTGTGGTACTACAGCCGGCGCTGGCCGCAGCTATTGGGGCCGCATCGCGTCACCGAGGCGCTCGAACGTTTTTCGTTGGGGGCGGGACTCTTGTTGGCGGCGGCGTTGGCCTTTGCGCAATGGGCGTTCGACTTGCAACCGGTCGGTCTGCTGTTCGCACTGATGGGGTTGCTGCCGATCGTCGCGACCTTGTTCGGTGCGTATGCGCAACAGAACGCCGTCGGTGATCAGATCCTGCAGTTTCAATTCATGGCGCGAGTCATGGGCAACGCCCGACGCCAGCTCCGGCGCACGACCGAGCTGACCGAACGCTGTCGAATCCTCCGCGAATTGGGTGACGCCGCGTTGCGCGAGCACGGCCAGTGGATTCTGCGCAAACGCGAGCGTCCGATCTCGACGGTGAGTTGAGGCACCACTACCGCCCGAGGATCTCGTCCCAGAGTTGAACCGTCGGATCGGCGTCGACGCGTCGGCACTCGATTGTTTGACTCAAATGCAGCTGCATGCGCGCGTTCGTGTCGAACGCTCGCCACAGTTCCGGCGCAGCGCCGTGGCGCGCGAAATGCGCCCACAGCGCCATGATGCGATCCGACAACGCGACTGCCGCGGGTGAGGCGCCGACGAATTTTGCAATCGAACGCAATTGGAAGTTGCCGAACACGAACGGGATTTCCACCGCGTGCGTCGCGCCGAGCCAGCCGCGCAACGCCGGCGACGGCCAGTCGAACTGATACATCCACGTGTTGCCGCCGCGCGCGATCGCGTAGCGCAACATCGGATCGCGAAAACGCAGCTCTGTCTCGATCACGCACAGCAGCGCCGCGTTCGGATTGCGCGTGTGGCGGATGTCTAGAGCGCGGTAATGCGCGAGCAGCCGCGTCGCGGTCGTCGCGGCATCGCGGACGTGATGATCGAGCAGCCGCTTTTCCACGTGCGCCGCCAGTGTGTGATCGTCGACCTTCAAGCTCGAGCGGACGTACAACGTGTACTCGTCGCGGTTGATGCCGATGATCAACGGCACAGTCGCGCCGGCGCGCGCCGCTGCGAACGGATGCGTCGGCAACAGTTCACCGTCCACGTGTGGGCGCAGGTAATTCGCGCGATGTTGTGCCCGCATACGCTCGATCGTCGCGTATTGCGCGCGCAACACGGTATGGACATCGGCGACCGCGAGATCCGTCGCCATTTCCTCGCGCGCGATGGCTGCGGCGTCGTCTGCCTGGTCCCGCGTGCCGACGTGGTCCGCGGCACCGCTCTGCGCGATCGCGCGATGAAAGGTGCCGCGCGCGGCTGGACACGCAAGCAGATTGCACACGCTCATCGCGCCCGCGGATTCGCCGACGATCGTGACGTTTTCGGGGTCGCCGCCGAACGCGCTGATGTGGGTTGCGATCCAGCGCAGCGCCGCGACCTGGTCGGCGAGGCCCACGTTGCGATCGGTGAGCGGAGCGAATCCCCAGACCCCGAGCCGATAGTTGATCGTGACGACGACCAGGTGTTCGGCGCGCGCGAGATTTGTCCCGTCGAACAGCGGATCGGCGGCATCGCCGTTGATGTAGCCACCGCCGAATATCCAGACCATGACCGGGTGCGGCGTCGCGGCGGGCGCGGCCGCGAAGATGTTCAGGTGCAGGCAGTCCTCCGAGGTTTGCGAATAGGCGCCGCGAATACCCGGTCCAACGGTTTTAGACTGGGGCGGCGCGGGACGCCGGTCGAACGCGGTCAGCGGTTCGTGCCACCGTTGCACGGGTTGTGGATGTAGAAAGCGGCGCGCACCCGTCGCGGGCGCGGCAAACGGAACGCCGAAGAAACACGCAACGCCGTCTCGGACGACCCCGAGCACCGCGCCGGACGGCGTATCAACGCGCATGCATGGCTGCGGTCGACCAGCGCGCGAGCGATGCAACGAAGTCCGCGTCGTCGTTCAGGCACGGTACGAGCGTCAGCGATTCACCGCCCGCGGCGAGGAAGCGTTCGCGCCCCGCGATGCCGATCTCTTCGAGGGTTTCCAGATTGTCGGCGACAAACGCTGGACACACGATGCTCAGATGCCGTACACCTTCGGCGGGCAGCGACTCGAGGAGTTCGTCGGTGTACGGCTTCAGCCACGGCAGGCGGCCGAGGCGCGATTGGAAACTGACGCGCCATTGATCGCTCGTCAGGCCCAGCCGGGTCGCGACGCCGCGCGACGTTGCATAGACCTGGTGGCGGTAGCACGTCGCGTGCGCCGGCGACGGGCGTTCGCAACAATCGGGCGTTTTCAGGCAGTGATTACCGGTCGGATCCGCCGTTGTCAGATGCCGCTCGGGCAGGCCGTGATAGCTGAACAACAGCAGCTGCGAGTTGGCGGAGATGGTGCGGCGAATCGACGCCGCCAGCGCATCGAGGTAGTCCGGCTCCGCGTAGAACGGTGGCAATACCTTCAGTCCAACGTTCGAACCCAGCCGCACAAGTTCCTGGGTCACTGCTTCGATCGTCGTCGTGCGCGTGGAATCCGCGTGGTGCGGATACAGCGGAATCAGCAGGATTTCGTCGACGTCGCGCGCGAGCAGCTTCGCGATCGCAGCCTGGATCGAGGGCTTGCCGTAACGCATCGCCAACTCAACGGGTAGCGTGATGCGCGCGGCGAGTGCGTCGCGCAACGCCGCTGACAACCGCAGCAGCGGCGAGCCGGTCGGCTCCCAGATGCGCTGATACGCGCGCGCGCTGGTTTTCGGACGAAACGGCAGGATGAACGCGGACACGACGAATTTGCGGACCAGCCACGGCGAGTCGATCACGCGCGGGTCCATCAGAAATTCACCGAGATAGCGACGCACGTCTGCGATCGACGGACTTGCAGGTGAGCCGAGGTTGACGAGCAGAATGCCACGTGACACGCCGTATCCTTGGTTGACACAAAGGGATGGGATAGTATCCGCGCTCTTTTTCAAAGTCATGAGCGATGACGGTCATCATCGACTACGACGCGGGCAATTTGCGCAGTGTGCAACGCGCGTGCGCTGAAGTTGGACTCACCGCGCACATCACCCACTCCGCTGACACGGTCGCGCGTGCCGATCGGATCATCTTCCCCGGCGTCGGTGCCGCTGGCCCGGCGATGAAGAGTCTGAAAGCGGCGGGGCTCGACGTGGCGCTGCGTCATGCGATCGACGCCGGCACGCCGGTGCTCGGGATCTGCCTCGGATTGCAGATTTCGTTGAATCGATCGGAGGAGGGCGCGACAACGACGCTGGGCCTCATCGACGGCGAGGTTGTGCGTTTTTGCGTCACGGATCCGGCGCTGAAGATCCCGCACATGGGCTGGAACGAAGTGCGCGTCGTCAAGCCGCACCCGTTGCTGCGCAACGTCAAGCCCGGCGACGAGTTCTATTTCGTGCACGGCTATTACCCGGAACCGACTGTTCGCTCCGACGTCTATGCGGAGACGACCTATGAGCGCGCCTTTGCGAGCGCGTTGGGACGGGGTAACTACTTCGCCACGCAGTTCCACCCCGAAAAGAGCGGCCGCGTGGGGCTCGAACTGCTCGCCTGTTTTGCGTCGTGGGATGGACGTCCGTGCTGAGCAAACGGCTGATCGCGTGTCTCGACGTGCGCGACGGCAAGCTCGCGAAGAGCGTGAAATTCGTCGACACAAAAGACATCGGCGACCCGGTGCAAAAGGCGCGCGAATACTATGAAGACGGGTTGGATGAGCTGGTCTTCTACGACATCACCGCGTCGAGCGACAAACGCCGCATCATGCTCGACGTCGTCGAGGCGGTCGCGGCGCAGGTGTTCATACCGCTGTCGGTCGGCGGCGGCGTCAGATCCGTCGCCGACGCAACCGACCTGCGCCTCGCCGGCGCTGAAAAAATCAACGTCAACAGCGCCGCCGTCGAGCGTCCGGCGCTGATCGCCGAATGCGCCGACGCAATCGGCAACCAGAACATCGTGTTGTCGATGGACATCAGGGAAGCCGCGCCCGGCGCGCCGTGTCCGTCGGGCTACGAGATCGTCATCCACGGCGGCCGGACACCGACGGGCCGCGACGCGCTCGCGTGGGCGCTCGAAGGAGAGCGACTGGGCGCCGGGGAACTCGTGATCAATTCGATCGACGCCGATGGTACACGCGCGGGTTATGCACTCGAGTTGACGCGGCTGTTGTCCGAAGCCGTGCGCATCCCGGTGATCGCATCGGGCGGCGCCGGCAAACCGGAGCATCTTTACGACGTGTTGACGCAAGGCAAGGCGGACGCGACGCTGGTGGCGTCGATGGTCCACTACGGTGACTATCGCGTCAGCGAGTTGAAAACGTACCTGCACGACCGGGGTGTCAAGATGCGGATGAGCTGGTAGCGATGAAAGCGATCGTCGTCGACAACAATACGATGCGGTGGCAGGACGCGCCCGATCCGGTCGCGTCCGTCGGCGAAGTGCTGATCCGCAATCACGCGACCGCAATCAATCGCGCTGATCTCGCGCAACGCGCCGGCGCGTATCCGCCGCCGCGCGGCGCGAGTTCGATTCTCGGGCTCGAGTGCGCCGGTGAAGTGATCGCAATCGGCGCAGGCGTGACCAGCTACAAAATCGGTGACCGCGTCTGCGCGTTGCTTGCCGGCGGCGGTTACGCGGAGCTGGTCAATGTGCCCGCCGGCCAGGCGCTGCGAATTCCGCGCGGCTTGAGCTTCGAACAAGCCGCTGCGATTCCCGAAGTGTTCGCAACGGCGTATCTGAATTTGTTCATCGAAGCGCGCCTCGCCGTCGGCGAGCGCGTGCTGCTGCACGCCGGCGCGAGCGGGGTCGGCACCGCAGGCATCCAGTTGTGCAAGATGAACCACAGTCCGTGTTTCGTCACTGCGGGCAGCGCAGACAAAGTGGCGCGATGTGTCGCGCTCGGCGCTGCCGGGGGTTCGGATCGTCACGCCGGCTCGTTCGCCGAACACGTCCCCGCGTGGACCGACAACGAAGGCTTCGACGTGATCCTCGATCCGGTCGGCGCCGGTTACCTCGGCGCGAATCTGCGCAGTCTGCGCGCCGACGGCCGCCTCGTGATCATCGGTTTGATGGGCGGCGCGGTCGCCGAACTCGAAATCGGCTTGATGATGATGAAACGCCTGCGCGTCATCGGCTCCACGCTGCGCGCACGCACGATCGCCGCGAAGTC
>CAYUMA010000395.1:0-3143 GCA_964445675.1 uncultured Pseudomonadales bacterium
GCCGCCGAAGTGCCGCCGGGACCGGAGTACTTCGCTGACTTCGTTCACCTCACCGACCTCGGCGCCGCGACCGTCGCGCGTCTCGTAGCGCGGACGATCTCGAATGACGAGCGTCGAGTTCTGCTCGCCGCCGCGCAGGCACAGCGCGCCGACGCCGACTGGCGCGCTGCGGACGCGACAGGCGCACCACGTCAGACGCAATGATTGCGGCTGCAAGTGCGGATGCGTACGGTACACGTGGACCGGCGATTCGCCGCAACACACGTACGCGAAGCGATGAATAGAACGACAGTGAACGCAGGGGTGCTGGCGGTGTTCCTCAACACGGCGGCCGGCGCGGTCGATCTCGGCGGCTCGGGTACCGCGCCGTCCGGCAACAGAACACCGGATTTTCACGGCTACAACATGTTCACCACCGGTGCGTTGTGGCAGGAGCTCGGGCGCGACATCAGCGCAGACCCCGTCGACCCGAAGTCCGACCATCTGATCGGCCTGCTCGGTCCCGGCGCGTTGCATGTGGATTTTGCATCGAGCACCGCGCACGGCGGCAACAGCATGTATGGGATCCCGATCAACGTCGTGCCGGGTGCGCAGGCGTTGGTGCCGGTCGTGACCGGTGCATATGCGGCGGAGAGTGACCCGGGTCCTGCACCGATTGCACACAATCCGTCGATCGAAGGTTACTACAGCGCGACGACACCGCCGTCCGGGTATACCGACACCGGTGATCACCACCTGCTGGTCGCGGTCAGGAACGAGGCGACCTTTGGCATCTCGGCGCTGTGGGAGCTCTATCAAGCCTACTTTGATGGAACGAGCTGGCATGCCGCGTCGACGTCGCGGTTCGATCTCGAATCCGGCGCGCCTCGATTCAACGGTTGGACGTCTGGCGACGCCGCGGGCTTGCCGATGCTGCCGTTGTTGACGCGATACGACGAGTACGCCAACCACTCGATGAACCACGCGCTGCGGGTCACGCTGAACGTCGGTGCGATTCGTAACCACTACGTCTGGCCGGCGCGCCACGCGGCGCTGAACGGAAGCAACGATGACGGGATTCCATTCGGCGGCCGGCTGCGTCTCAAAGCCGCCTGGTACGCGGCCAACAAGGATGCGTTCACCGGCGAGGCGAGAGCCGTCGTCGACACGATGTTCCGCTACGGCCTGATCAATGCGGATATCGGCGGCATGATGTTCTTGAGCGGCGTGTCGGACGAGCGCTGGAACCAAGACACGTTGATGACGCTGCAAAAGGTTCCGAACTCGGCGTTCGAAGTGGTGAAGATCAGGCCGGGGTACACGTTTACGGGACCTACGTGCGTCGAGCTTGGCCAGAGCGCCGTTTACACGGTGAGCCACTATCCGCTCGACGACAGCGCGTTCGCCAACAATCATTACCCGCAGGAAGACGGCGTGGGACTGCAGAACATCGACCGAATGGTCCACTTGCGCACGGGCGCGCCGACGGGCACGTTCGTTTATTCGCCGAAGGTCGCCGGCGACCACGTGCTGACAGTGGATCAATCCGGCGAGTACATGATGCCGCCGCCGCCCCTGCGCGTGAGCGTTCAGGCGAGTTGCGAGCCGGGCGCGAGGTCACCGCATTGAAGATCGGTATCTCGGTCACGAGTGCATTCGACGTCGCCGACGTGCGGGTCGGCGCTCAGTACATGATCGAGCAGGCGCGAGCGGCGCGCGATGCCGGCCTCGCGTCGTTGTTCGTCGGTGATCATCACGTGACGCCGCGACCGTACTACCAGAACTCGCCGATGCTTGGGCGACTGCTCGCGGAGTGGGGCGCGCGTCCGGCCGGTGCGTTGTATCTGTTGCCGTTGTGGAATCCGGTGCTGGTCGCAGAGCAGACCGCGACGCTTGCGTGCATCAACCGCGGTCCGTTCATCATGCAATGCGGCATCGGCGCGGACGAGCGCCAGAGCAGCGGCATGGGCGTGGATATTCGGCTGCGTCCGTCGATGTTCGAAGAAGCGTTGACGACGATTCGCGCGCTGTGGCGCGGTGAAAGTGTCACCGTCGACGGTCGCTGGCGCCTGCACAAGAGTCGCATCTCGCCGTTGCCGCCGGAGCCGATCGAAGTATGGATCGGCGCGTCGGCCAAGGTCGCGATCGAGCGTGCCGCGCGTCTGGGTGACGCGTGGCTCGCGGACCCGGGCATGGATTTCGATACCGCACGTCGGCGCATCGATGAGTATCGCGAAGCGTGTCAGCGTCTGGGTCGTACGCCGTCGACGATCGCGATCCGCCGCGATACGCACGTGGGTGCGTCAGCCGATGCGGCGCGGCAGACGATGGCGCGCTATCTACGCAGCGGTTATCGGGGCTTTTCGGAAGACGCGCTGTTGATCGGCGACGTCGATCAAGTCGCGCAACGAATGGCTGAATTGGGCGCGATGGGATACACGGACGTGATCATCCGCAACATCAGCTCCGAGCAGAGCGAGGCTCTGGCGACGATCGAGCGGCTCGCAATCGTGCAGCAACGCGTGAAGGACCAGGTCGGCGCCCGCTGATGCCAGCGGATGTTCAGGCCTGGCTCGATCGGGCGCGCCGATTACGTGCGATTGCGCAGATCGGACAGACCTACACGACGGACCGCTACGATCGCGAGCGATTCGACGAACTGGCGGCGATGGCGCAGGGGATGCTCGCCGATCTCATCGATGCGCCCCTCGAGACAATCGCTGGCATCTACCTTCCCGAACGCGGCTATCCGACCCCGAAGGTCGATGTCAGGGCCGGTGTCTTTGACGCTGACAGCCGCGTACTGCTCGTGCAGGAAGCCAGTGACGGCGCTTGGGCGCTGCCGGGCGGTTGGGCAGACGAGCAGGAGAGCCCAAAACTCGCGTGCGAGCGGGAAGTGCTCGAAGAGTCGGGGTATCAGGTGCGCGCAATCAAGCTCGCCGCGATCAAAGACCGGTCGCTGCATCCATACACGCCCGCGCGACTCGAGCATGTCTACAAACTGTTCTTCGTCTGCGAGCTGCTCGGCGGCGCCGAGATGGTGAGCATCGAAACGACGGCGGCGGCGTTTTTCCCGATGGATGCGTTGCCGCCGTTATCGCTCGGCCGCACGCTCGCCGACGATGTGCGCCTATTGTGGACACACCGTGGGGACGCGACGCTTC
>CAYUMA010000396.1:0-3670 GCA_964445675.1 uncultured Pseudomonadales bacterium
GGCGCTCTGGTACTGCTCGCCGCCGCGATCGCGACGATCTGGCTCGGCGTTCTGCCGCAGCCGCTGTTCAACATCGGACGCGACCTCGTACTGCCTTAACGTCTGGGGTCAGACCCCGCGTCAACATCTGGGGTCAGACCCCGCGTCCCGGGAACCCGCGTCACAAATCTGAAATCAAGCGCTTGCTTGAATAAAGCGAGTGCTTTAAATTGCGCATCCCATCACTCATTCAGGGATGCCGTCTTGGCAGACCACTCCGCCGCTCAGCAACGGCTCGTACAGGCAGCGCTGAAGGTATTTGCAGCGAAAGGCTACGAAGGCGCGTCGACGCGCGAGATCTGCCGGTTGGCCGAGGTCAACGTCGCGGCGATCCACTACTACTTCGGCGATAAAGCCTCGCTGTACCGCGAGGTGTTCCGGCTGCCCGAAGTACTCGGCCATTTGCCGACAGAGATGGACGATCCGGCAATGCCGCCGCGCGCGGCGCTCGCGGCGTTTTACCGCCACATTCTTGCGTACATCGGCGCGCCCGAGCAGGTACAGCAGATGCGCCTGCTGTTCCTGCGCGAAGAATTGCACCCGACCGGCGTGCTCGACGACCACGTCGATGCGACGCTGAGAGTGCACGAACAACTCGTCAAATATCTCGCCCGAGCGGTCGGTGCGCAGGAAGCCGACACCGCGCTGCATCACCTGGCGTTCAGCGTGCTGGGCCTCGCGCTCGTGCTGTTCGTGCAACGCAACGCGGTCGAACAGGTCGCACCACAACTGCTCGCCGATGACGCGGCGCTGAACGCAACGATCGATCGCCTCGCCGACCACGGTGCCACGTTGGTCGACGGCGAGATTGCGCGGCGTTCGGTCGCAAACCCAACCGGCATCAACCGCTTGAGAACTACGCCCGCAGCGAACGACTCGCGCCGTTCACGGCGCGTGGAGCGCTCATGAAACCGACATCGACCAAGCACTGGCTGTGGCTCGCTGGATTCGGCATTGCGCTGAGTGTCGTCGCAGGCGTATTCGGTTTGCGCTCGTCACCCCCCGCCGCGCCCGCGGCGCCGGTCGCGGCTGCGCATGCGCCGGCGACTGCGCTCACCGTCAGCGTCGTGAAACCGGAAAGGGTCGAGTGGCCCGAAGTCGTGCAGGCATCCGGCAGCATCGCGGCGTGGCAGGAAGCGATCGTCGGCGCCGAAGTCACCGGATTGCGTCTGACCGAATTGCTGGTCGACATTGGTGACGTCGTCACGAAGGGGCAACTGCTCGCGCGCTTCGACGACGCGACGGTGCGCGCGATGGTCAAACAGCAGGAAGCAGCGGTCGCAGAGGCCGAAGCCAACGTTGCCGAGGCGCGCGCGAACGCACAACGCGCGGAGCGCCTGGGCAAGACCGGCGCATTGAGTGAACAGGACATCACGCAGTACATGACGCGCGACCGCACCGCGCAGGCACAGCTGGAATCGGCCCGCGCGCGGCTGGACAGCCAACGGCTCGCGCTCGACTACACGCGCGTCGTTGCACCGGACGACGGCATCATCTCGGCGCGTAAAGCCACACTCGGCTCCGTCGCGGCGCCGGGCACGGAGCTGTTCCGGCTCGTGCGCCAGAATCGACTCGAATGGCGCGCCGAACTGTCGGGCGTGCAACTCGCGCAGGTGCAGGTCGGCGACGCGGCCAGCGTGCAATTGGTCGACGGCACGACCGCCCACGGCGCGGTGCGCCAGGTCGCACCCGTGCTCGATGAAAACACGCGCATCGGCATCGCATATGTCGAACTCGATCATCCGGGACTCGGCGCCGTCGTCAGCAGCGCTCGCGCGACAAGTAGCGCGAGCGCAAGCAGCGCTCGCGCTGGGATGTACGGCAGCGGCACGATCACGTTGGGGAGCCGCAGTGCGTTGACGCTGCCGTCCGCTGCAATCGTGCTGCGCGATGGACACGAGTACGTGTTCGTTCTCGGCGCCGACGGCCGCGTTGCGCTGACGAAAGTCAGCGTCGGACGGCGCATCGGCAACGATGTCGAAATCAGCGACGGCGTCAGCGGCGATCAGCAGATCGTCGCCGCCGGTGCCGGGTTCCTCAACGACGCCGACGCAGTACACGTCGTCGCAGCTCCCGCTGCAGGGCGTCAGTCATGAACGGCAACTTCGCGACCTGGTCGATCCGTCAGCCGATCCCGCCGATCGTCGGGTTCATTCTGTTGATGTTTGCCGGCCTGTACGGTTTTAAGCACCTCAACATCACCGACCTGCCCGACATGGATTTCCCGGCAGTCACCGTGACGACGGTCATGCAGGGCGCTTCTGCATCTCAGCTCGAGACCGAGGTGACGCGCAAGATCGAAAACGCCGTCGCAACCGTCGGCGAAATCGAGCACATCACGTCGACCGTCACCGAAGGTGTGTCGACCACCGTCGTGATGTTCCACCTCGAGAAAAATCTGTTCGAAGCGCTCAACGACGTGCGCGCGGCCGTATCGAACATCCGCTCCGATCTGCCGAGCGAAATCGAGGAGCCGATCGTCGCCAAAGTGAACACGGCTGGGCAGCCGATCCTGACCTTCTCGGTGGGGTCGCAGCGAATGGACGAAGAAGCCTTGTCGTGGTTCGTCGACGATACGGTCGCGCGGACGCTGTTGGCGGTACCCGGCGTCGGCAAGGTGTCGCGTATCGGCGGCGTCGACCGCGAGGTGCGCATCGAACTCGATCCGGCACAGCTGGCAGCGCTCAATCTCAGCGCGGCCGAGGTGTCTCGTCAGCTGCGCCGCGTACAGCAGCAGCTGTCGGGTGGTCGGGCCGAGATCGGCGATTCCCGTCAGTCGCTGCGTACGCTCGCAACCGTCAATCGCGCCGAAGAACTCGCCGGACTCGCGATCACGTTCCCCGACGGCCGGCACCTGCGGCTCGACCAGATCGCAACGATTACTGATACGGTCGCCGATCGTAGTCAGCTCGCGTTGCTCGACAGTGTGCCGGTCGTATGCGTGCAGATCCAACGCTCGCGCGGCACCAGCGCACTCGCCGTAGCCGACGCTGTCAGCAAGTCCATCGAGGCGCTTGACGCCGCTCATCCGTCAGTGCAGTTCACGCTCGTCAGCGACTCGGTTCGGATGATCCGCCACGAATACGTCGCGTCGATGAACATGTTGTGGGAAGGCGCGCTGCTCGCGATCGCCGTCGTCTGGCTGTTCCTGCGCGACTGGCGCGCGACGCTGGTATCCGCGTCGGCCTTGCCGTTGTCGATCATCCCGACGTTCGCGGCGATGTACTGGCTCGGCTTTACGATGAACACGGTGACGATGCTCGCGCTGTCGCTCGTGATTGGCTTGCTCGTCGATGACGCCATCGTCGAGGTCGAGAACATCGTGCGCCACATACGCGGCGGCAAGCCACCGCGGCAGGCAGCCATGGAGGCTGCGACTGAAATCGGCCTCGCCGTGATTGCCACCAGCATGACGCTCGTCGCGGTATTCCTGCCGACGGCGATGATGGGGGGCATTCCGGGGTTGATCTTCAAACAGTTCGGCTGGACCGCCGTCTTTGCAGTGCTGCTGTCGCTGGCGGTCGCGCGGCTCATTACACCGATGCTCGCCGCGCGCTTCCTGATTGACCACAAAGGCGAGCCGGAGAAAAGTCGATTGCTCGAGTGGTACCTGAAATCGGCCGCGTGGGCG
>CAYUMA010000397.1:0-4202 GCA_964445675.1 uncultured Pseudomonadales bacterium
GGCTCGGCAAGACCGGGGAGACCTATCTGGTCGGGCACGACATGCTGATGCGCTCGAATTCACGCGCGCTGATCCAATCGCCGGATACCTACGCGGAGCGTCTGCGAAAGACCAAGACACCGGAAGCAGACATCGAGCGGATCCTGTTGCACAAGTCGACGATCCTGAATCATAAGGTCCGCGGCTTTGCCGCGGAACAAGCCATCGCCGGGAACGAAGGCACCGGCGACGTCATGGGATATGACGGCCGCGAGATTCTGGCGTCGTGGGCACCGTTGCGCGTCGCGGGACTGGAGTGGGGCATCGTCTCCAGGGTCGAGCGTGACGAGGCGTACGCGCCGATGGCGCACATGGCGCGCGACACGCTGATTCAGACGCTGCTCATTCTGCTGGTCATCACGCTGGTGGTGATGTTCCTCGCGACGTCGTTCGTGCGGCCAGTGAACGATCTGATCGCACGTGTGCAGCTCGCGCGCACCGGCAAGACGGACATGACCTTCGGCGCTGAATCGACCGACGAGATCGGCGATCTTGCGCGGTCATTTCGCGAGTTGATCGGCAGCGTGCAGAAGCAGACAAAGCTGCTCGAGGCGGCGACCAGCGAAAACCAGCTGCTGCTCGAGAACGTGATGCCGAAGCGCATCGCCGAACGGGTGCGCAGCGGTGGCGGCGCGGTCACCGAACACATCGAAGACGTCACGGTTGTATTCGCGGAATTGCGCGGCCTCGCGCTATTCACGCAAGCGACGTCCGACGACGAGTCGGTGACCGCGCTGAAACGATTGATCACCGCGTTCGATGACGCCGCATTGCGCCTCGGTGTAGAGCGCATCAAGACAATCGGGGACACGTATCTGGCGGTCACGGGATTATCGCAGCCGCTGCTCGACCATATGTACCGCAGCGTCGAATTCGCGCTCGCTGCGCGCGGGATCGTCGCGGACTTCAGTCGCGAGAAGCACGCGCAGCTCGGTTTGACCGTTGGCATCGGTTCCGGGCCGGTCATCGCCGACGTGATGGGTCAAGGACAACTGCAGTTCCAGCTGTGGGGCGCGGCGGTGATCGCGGCAGATCACGCGATGGATTGCGGCGGTATCAACGACATCGTCGTTTCCCGCAGCGTGCGCGACGGCCTTGCGGATCAATACACGTTCAAACCACTGGAGACGTCGACGCCCGACGTGCCGTTGTGGACGCTCGCAGACCGTGACTGAACTGCTCACCAGCGATTGGTTCGTCTGGGGCATCGGGCTGATCCTCGGCTTTCAGCTGCTCGTGATTCTGCTCGGCGAAGCGATCTACCGGGCCGACCGCCGCACGCTGCCGATCGGCGGCATCTTCCGCGCGCTGCGCAACATCGTGCTGCCGTTAGCGGTGTTGTTCGTGTTTTTGACCCGCTTGCTCGAGGTCGACCGCCAGTCGGTGCCGGTGCTACTGGTCGAAACTGCGCTGTGGACCAGCGTCGTCTACGCGGTGCTGCTGGTCGTCAACGTGCTGGTGTTCGAAAACGCGGCCGAGGCGAGCTGGCGCAGCCGGGCGCCAAAACTGTTTCAGGATCTCATTCGCCTGCTGCTCGTGGTGATCGGCGCCGCAATCGTGTTGTCGGTTGTGTGGCGGCAGGATCTCGGCGGCCTGATCGCCGCGTTGGGCGTCGGCTCGATCGTGCTCGGCCTCGCGCTGCAGGAGACGCTTGGCAACCTGATGGCGGGCATCGCGCTGTTTTTCGAACGGCCTTTTTCGACCGGCGACTGGATCTCGGTTGGCGGCAAAAGCGGTCAAGTGGTGCAGATGACCTGGCGTTCGGTGCATCTGCGCACCGCGGAACGCAACCTGCTCGTGTTACCCAACTCGGCGCTGGGGCGCGAGACCATTACGAACTATTCGAAACCGACCGACGCGCAAATGCTGCAGCTGTCGTTTGGCTTTGGTCTCGATGCACCACCGAATCGCGTCAAGGCAATGCTGGTGGAGGTCGCGCGCGAAATTCCGCTGATCATTCAAGACCCGCCGCCGCGCGCGGTCGCGTGCGAAGTGCTCGACGACAGGATTCGCTATGAAGCACGCGTCAATATTGAGCATGGACGGTACCTGCCGCAGGTCATCGATGACTTCACGTCGGCTGTATGGTACGCCGCACGCCGGGCCGGACTGTCATTGCCATTGCCGAGCGCGATTGAGGTGCGAGCCAATGTTGCAGCGATCGATGAACTCGACGCGCGCCGACAGGTCCAGGCGGCGCTCGCGCGCGCAGAAGGAATCCGCGTGCTGCCCGTAGACGCAATCGCGTCGCTCGCGGGGGCGGCCGACCGCGTGTTGTTCGGCGCCGGTGAGCATCTGATCGCCGTCGGCGAGGTGCCGCAGAACGTGTACGTGATCACCGCGGGCGAGGCGCTCGCGACGTATCCGGCAGAGGGTGGCGCAACGGGCTCGATCCGGTACGGCGCAACCGAAGTGCTCGGGGTGACGTCGCTCGCGCGGGCGCAGGCGAGCGACACGCAAGTGGTCGCCGTCACCGACGTCGCGGCGATACGAATTCCCGGCGAGGTCGTTGCGCGCGCGCTGCAGGAGCATCCGGCGCTCAACAATCAGTTTGCGCGAATCTGGCAAGCGCGCGCCGAAGTGTTGCGCCGATCGGGCCAGCAGGCGGTGCAACACGCGCTGACCGACGCAACCGAGGCGGCCGCGCAGAGCGCAAACGAGTAGTTCGTCGCGCCGCTCGACCTGATCGTTTCAACTGACCTATGATCGAACCGTGCGTGGCATGTTGCCCGCACATTCAACCCACCGGGAGCGAACGCCCTGGTGAAGGAGATTCGACATGTTCATGTCCCATCGTGCGTGGCGACACGCATACGCCGCTGCTTTCTGGCAGCAGGCGTGTTCCGAAGCTTCGAACCGTTCCACATCCAATCAGTCGCGTCACTCGATGTTCAGCTGGTCGTCCGGGCCGACGTTCGGCGTCCGGCGACCGTTGCGGCATCTGGCGTGGAAGCTGAACTTGAACGAGACCCAGGTGCGCGACGTCGTCGATGTGCTCGATCGCTTGAAGACCGCGTACAACCAGGCGCGCCTCGATCAGGATCGTTCGACGTCGGAGGTCGCGGCGGTGTTTACCACGACGCAGTTCAACAGCGAACGCGTCGGCGCCGCACTCGCGACGCGGACGCGCGCGACCGAAGCGCTCAATCAGGAGTTGCTGAGCGCCGTGCAGCGGATCTTCGAGCTCTTGAACGAAGAGCAGCGGCACGAATTCGCGTATCTGCTGCGCTCTGGCGCGTTTGTACTGTGAGACTGGCGGCCTTCGGGCCGCCCCTTTCTTGTTTGGTTAGCTGATGCCGCGGTCAACACTTCCTCAGCACAAGACTGCCGATCGAATACCCCGCGCCGAACGAACAGATCACGCCGTGATCGCCAGCTTTCAAGTCTTCGTGATGTTGCGCGAACGCGATGATCGAACCCGCTGACGCGGTGTTGGCGTAGCGGTCGAGCACCATCGGTGCGACGTCGTTGGGCGGGTCCATGCCGAGAAGCCGGCGCGAGATCAGCTGATTCATGTTCAGGTTCGCCTGGTGCAACCACCAGCGGCGGATGTCCGGGACTTTCAGCCCGACTGCGGCGACCTGCGCTTCGAGGTGCGCCGCCGCCATCGGGCAGACTTCCTTGAACACCTTGCGACCGTTCTGGTGGAAGAGCCGCGCGTCGTCGTAGGGATCGCCGCCTTCGGCGCGCGCGAGATAGCCGAAGTTCGAGCGGATGTTGTTCGAGTACTGCGTGACCGCCTTGCTGCCGAGGATGCGATAGACGTGCGGCGCGGTCGCGGTCGATTCCAGTTCGAGTACCACCGCGGTGCTGACGTCGCCGAAGATGAAGTGGCTGTCGCGATCGCAGTAGTTCACCTGCGGCGACGTGAGTTCCGGATTGATCACGAGCACGCCGCGCGCGGTGCCGGCGACCAGTGCGTCGTGCGCGCGTTGCAGCGCGAACGTCGCGGCGGAGCACGCGACGAGCATGTCGAAGCCGAAGCCGTCGATGCCGAGTGCGTGCTGTACCTCGATCGCGATCGCCGGATACGCACGCTCGGTGTACGCACACGACACGATCACCATGTCGATGTCGGCGGGTGTTTTGTTGGCCGCGGTCAACGCGCGGCGGGCGGCGTGCAGCGCCATCTCCGCCTGGTGCGAGAGTTCGTCTTCGGCGCG
>CAYUMA010000398.1:0-2298 GCA_964445675.1 uncultured Pseudomonadales bacterium
ACCTTCGGTCAGACGCTGCTGAACGGCGGCACCGATGGCGGGACGCGCGTGCTCAGTCGCGCGTCAGTTGCCGCAATGACCGCTCCACAGCTGCCACCGGGGACTCGTTCATACTTTTCCGGAATCCGACCGAGCACCGGAGCACGCGTCGAGACACCCATACGCGGCGGCAACTATGGCTACGGCCTCTTCATGGTCACGCCGGACGACCGGATGGCGTACATGAACGGGAGCCTGCTTTCAGCAAGGACGTATTCTCACGCCGGCGCGGTGGCGTCCAATTTCTGGGTAGACCCCGAAGCTGAGGTGGTTGGTGTGTACCTCTCGGTGATGTCCAAGTATCGCCGCCACGGTCACTTCTTCTGGCGCAGCGACCACTTCCAGGACATGGTGCACGCGGCGATTCTGGATTGACGCATCGATGGGGGAGCAGGTCGCATGACGGTTCTACGGGACGGCACGCCTGCCGAAGCAGGATTCGATCCGGCGCGGATCGAGCTGATCAAGGTTCGAGCGAGGCAGTGGGTGCGCGGCGACACGCCGTCGTCGGTGGTGCTCGCCGCGCGTCGCGGCGTCATCGCGCTGCATCAGGGCGATGGCGTGGCCCGCTACGGCGACTCGACACCCATCGCCACGGATGCGGTATTTCCGTGCGCCTCGCTCGCGAAGCCGGTGACAGCGACGGCGATCATGACGCTGGTGGAGGACGGGCTGCTCAGTCTCAATCGTCCGCTCGTCGAGTACATGCCGAACTTCCGTGGCCAGCATGCGGATCGCATCATGGTCCACCACCTGCTGACACATACGTCCGGCTTCATCGATGAGAACATCGATGGTTGGCCTATCTTTATGATGCCGCCGGATCCCGGAACGGCGCCGGCACCGGGCCAGAACCCGCACACGCATGCGGTGGTGTCGTATTACGAAGGCAGGGACTGCTTCAAGAAGCCTGGCACGCAGAACAGCTACTGTTCGGCGAACTACACGATCCTCGGTGATCTTGTCAGGCGTGTCTCAGGCGTGCGGCTCGGCGACTTCGTGCGCGAGCGCATCTTCCAACCGCTTGGCATGACGTCGAGCAGCATGGGTTATTCCGACGACCTGCAGGAACGGTTTGTGACCCGCGAGGATCGAACCGGCGGCAGGATGCCCAAGATGATGCGCGTCATTGGCGACGACGGCGGCAACATGTTGCTCTCGACGGCGTACGATCTCGCGACCTTCGGCCAGATGTTCCTGAACGGTGGGAGCTACGGTGGCGTGCGCATTCTGAACGACTGGACCACCCGCGAGATGACGCGCAATCAGATCCCGGGCATCGGCTGCGTCAACTTCCACGGTCAGTGGACGCCGGAAGCCTGCTGGGGCTACGGCTGGATGATCCAGGGCGACGCACGGTGGCCATACAGTCACGGCATCCTGCAACCGCGCGGAACCTACTATCACCAGGGCGGCAGCGGCACGGCATTGTGGCTCGATCCCCTGCACGAGATCGTTGGCGTGTATCTGTCCGTAGCGTTCATGGATTCGGTCACCCATAGACCGAACTTCGAGTTCGACAAGTACCAGAACATGGTCACCGCGGCGATGGTGAGAGATGAGCGTTAGGTCGTCGCCAACGAGCGTGCCAGGGCGCACGCGGCACTCGTTGAAGCGAGGCAGGATCGAGTCGAACTGTGTAGATCGACTGACGAAGGTTTGGGAGATTCGCCGCTGGAGCGCCTTGATTGCGACCGTCACTCTCGTGAGCCTGTCCTCCGCTCGCGGGAATGGCGGCCATGCCGCAAGGCTACGAAATTGTCGGGGCAATCACGCGCATTGAGACGATCGCCGCACGCGGCAGCATCCGAGAAATCTCCCGACTGCGAATTCGCTATGGCCCCGGACGTTGGCGGAAAATGAAAGGGATCGTTACCGTTCGCCTCGCGAATGGCAGTCTTCGGATGGCGGAACTACACTGGTACGAGGCGCACGGAGTCGGACGTCGCAAGATGAAGATCAAGAGATTCCTGAGTTGAGACCATGACTAAGCATCCACTATCGACGCGCTTCATTCTGTGCATCGACGACGGAGATTGCGACGACTTGCAGAAGGGCAAGGTGTATCGAGTCATGTCCGATGTAAAGGCCCGGCGAGAGGGTTTCGTGCGTGTCGTTGACGAATCGGGCGAGGATTACCTCTATCCCGATGCGCACTTTGTCGCGATAGAAATTCCGCCGGAGGCTGTCGAGGCGCTGCTTGCAGCCTCATGAATTTGCGAGAGTCATCGAAGTGATAAGACGTCGAAGAACTTCTGG
>CAYUMA010000399.1:0-4764 GCA_964445675.1 uncultured Pseudomonadales bacterium
GTACTGACTTGCAATAACAGCGTGCTTTTGCCCGCGCCCGGCTCGCCGCCGATCAGCACCACCGAGCCCGGCACCAGTCCCCCACCGAGCACGCGATCGAACTCCGCAAACCCCGTCGATATCCGCGCGCCCGCGATCGCGTCGACCTCGCAGAGCAGCTGGACCATTGGCGCCGCGCCGGCAAAACCGCTCGCGGGTTGCGGCGATTGCACCGGGCCAAGCGAAATTCGCGTCAGCGTGTTCCACGCCGCGCACGCCGAGCATTGGCCCTGCCACTTGCCGTGTTCGGCGCCGCAGTCGTTGCAGACGTAAGCGACCCGCGGCTTAGCCATCTCGTTGGGCCATCAGCGCATGTATTCGGCGTAGTCGTTGCGGGCGAGGTTTTCGAACTTCGTCAGATTGCCGATGAAGGCGAGACGCACTTTGCCGATTGGACCATTGCGCTGCTTGCCGATGATGATCTCCGCAACGCCTTTGTCGGGTGACTCCGGGTTGTAGACCTCGTCGCGGTAGACCATCAGGATCAGGTCCGCATCCTGTTCAATCGCGCCGGATTCACGCAAATCCGACATCAGCGGCCGTTTGTCGTTGCGACTCTCCACCCCTCGATTGAGCTGTGAGATGCCGATCAACGGACAGCGCATCTGCTTCGCAATCGCTTTCAGCGAACGCGAGATTTCGGTGATCTCACCCGTGCGATTGTTGTCGAGTTCGCGATTCGGCAGCATCAACTGCAGGTAGTCGACGACGATCAACTTCAAGCCACCCGCTTCGCGCGCAACCCGGCGTGCGCGCGCGCGCAATTCGTTCGGCGTCAACGCCGCCGAATCGTCCATGAACAGCGACTTGTCCTTCAACTGACTCACCGCCGACGTGAACCGTGGCCAGTCGTCGTCGTGCATGTCGCCGGTGCGCATGCGCGACTGATCGATGCGGCCAAGCGATGACAGCATGCGCATCACGAGCTGCTCGGACGGCATCTCCATCGAAAACACGAGCACGGCGCCCGGCCCATCCGTCATCAGCGCATGCTCGACGATATTCATCGCGAACGACGTTTTCCCCATCGACGGCCGGCCGGCGACGATGATCAGGTCCGACGGCTGCAATCCAGCCGTCTTCTTGTCGAGATCGTCGAAGCCCGTCGACAATCCGGTAATCGGATTACGCGAGGAATACAGCGCCTCGATGCGCTCGACCGCGCGCGTCAGCAACGGCACGACGGGTTCCGGGCCCTCCTGGCGCAGGCGGCCTTCGTGGATGCGGAATACCTCGGACTCCGCCATGTCGAGCAGTTCACTGCTCGGCCGACCTTGTGGCTGGAACGCCGACTCAGCAATTCTGTTGGCAACCGAGATCAGCTGCCGCAGCGTCGAACGCTCGCGCACGATCTGCGCGTACGCGAGCACGTTGCTCGCACCGGGTGTCGTCTCGGCGATCTCGGCGAGAAAGCTGATGCCGCCAGCCTTGTCGAGCAGTCCGCGCGAATTGAGTGCCTCCGACAACGTGACCGCGTCGAGCGGTTCGTTCGCGTTCGCGAGATCCGCCATCGCGTCGAAAATGATCTGGTGCTGCGCGCGATAAAAGTCGCGGCTGGTCAGCAGGTCGGCGACGTTGAGCCACGCGTCATTGTTCAACATCAGGCCGCCAAGCACCGATTGCTCGGCTTCGACGGAATGCGGCGGCACTTTCAGCTGCGCCGTCGCCGACAGATGGACGGTGCCGGACAGCGCAGCGCGCGGCTTATCCGAATCTGTGGCGGTATCCGACATGGAAAACACGGGCTTAAGTGCGGGCGGTCAGCCTCAGAGATCGGGCTGTGGGTGTCAAGAGCGGTCCGCCCGCGCACCGCACCGCTTCCACTGAAGCCCGGTGCGGGTCGACCCGCACCGGCATCAGTCGTCGGTGCCGCGCAGAGCGGCCCGCTTGCTACTCGGGGACGACGATCACCTTGATCGCAATATTGACGTCGGTATGCAGGTGCACGTCGATGTCGTATTCGCCGACGAGCCGGATGGGGCCTGCGGGCATCCGGATTTCGCTCTTCGCGACGTCCGCGCCCTGCGCCTCCAGCGCTTCGGCGATGTCGTGCGTGCCGACCGATCCGTACAGCTTGCCTTCATCACCGGCCTTCACCGAGATCGTCACGGAGACGCCGGTGAGTTTGGCTGCGCGCGCCTGCGCTCCGCCCAGGCGTTCGAGCGCGGTGCGTTCGAGTTCCGCGCGGCGCGCTTCGAAAACGCTGCGATTTTCCCTTGATGCGCGCACCGCCTTGCCCTTCGGGATCAGGAAGTTGCGCGCAAAGCCGCTCTTGACCGAGACCTCGTCGCCGAGGTCGCCGAGGTTGACGACGCGTTCCAGCAGAATGATGTTCACGATGCCTCCGCGATCAGATGTGTGCGTCGGTGTACGGCAGCAGCGCGAGATAACGAGCGCGCTTGACCGCGAGCGCCAGCTGTCGCTGATAGCGCGCACTGGTGCCGGTGATCCGGCTGGGTACGATCTTGCCGGTCTCGGTGATGTACTGCTTCAGGAGTTCGAGATCCTTGTAGTCGATCTCTTTGATACCTTCCGCGGTGAAGCGGCAGAATTTTTTGCGGCGGAACTGACGTGGCATGCTCATGCTGCATCTCCTGCGGCCAGCGGCGCTTCGGCCTCGGTGCTCTCGGTCGCGGCCGAATCGGTGCGGCGCGCGGCCAGCTCTTCCTCGCGGCGCCGGTCGCGCTCGCGCTCTTTCTCCTGATCGCGCAGTTCCTCGACATAGATCTTCGATTGCTCCGTGACCGCCTCATCGCGCTTGATCACGAGATTGCGCAGCACGGCATCGTTGAAGCGGAACGCGCTCGAAAGTTCCTCGAGCGTCTCGGCTGAGACTTCGATGTTCATCAGCACGTAGTGCGCTTTGTGGATCTTTTTGACCGGGAACGGCAGTTGCCGCCGGCCCCAGTCTTCGAGGCGGTGAACTTTGCCGTTGCCGCGCTCGATCAGCGCTTTGTAGCGGTCGATCATTCCCGGCACCTGATCGCTCTGATCAGGGTGTACGAGGAACACGACTTCGTAATGTCGCATGGTGCCTCCCTCTGGCGTTACCGCTTCCGCATGTGCGTGAAGCAAGGAGTGATGTGGGTTGCCCGTCCGCGATGGTTCGCGATCGGGCGTACTTCAAGGACCGCGCATTCTAGTGAGCGATCGGCCGGTTGTCACGGCTAAATATCACGGCCGATTCGCCGCGGCAGCGCGCTGCCGCAATGCCTCGAACAGCAGAATTCCGGTTGCGACCGACACGTTGAGGCTCGCGACACTGCCGCGCATCGGGATCGAAACCAGCTGATCGCAGGTCTTGCGCGTCAGCTCGCGCAGCCCTTTGCCTTCGCCGCCGAGCACCAGCACGGTCGGCCGACACAGATCGACCGCACTAAAACTCGCCGGTGCATCGCCGGCCGCGCCGACCACCCAGAGACCTTGCGCCTTCAGCCATTCGAGGTGCCGCACCAGATTGCTGACCTGCACGATGAACAGCGCCTCCGCTGCACCGCTGGCCGCTTTGCGGGCGACCTCGCTAACGGGCGCACTGCGCCGCTTCGGCAGCAGCACGGCGCCGACCCCAGCCGCATCGGCGCTGCGCAGACACGCGCCGAGATTGCGCGGATCCATGACCGAGTCCAACGCGAGTAACAACAGTGGCTGCGGCAATGTCGGCAGCCGCAGCGCGAGTTCCGTCTCCGAACCAAACTCGGCTGCACTGGTCTGCGCAACGACGCCCTGATGGCGTGCGTCATGCGTCAGCCGATCGAGCTGCCGCCGCGGACACGTTTCGATCGGGATGTTCGCCGCGCGCGCCAGTTCGAGAATCGTCTCGACCCTCGCGTCGCTGCGATCGGTCTGCACCAGCAGTCGCTCGACGCGCTCGACATCGGCGCGCAGCAGCGCTTCGACCGCATGAATACCGTGCACGCGTTCGCTCACGAGCTTGTTCACGAGCGGCGTTGCCGGCGTTTGCCCCCCGCATTGCCGGCGAGCAGCACGTCGATCTTGCGCGCTTCGATGTCGACGTCGCCGAGTACCACGCCAAAACGGTCGCCGAGTTTGATGCGCTTGCCGGTGCGCTCGCCGACGAGCGACATCGCGGCGGGGAAGAACTCGAAGTAGTCGTCGCCGAGATTCGATATGTGCAGCAGCCCCTGCACGAAAATGCGGTCGAGCTCGACGAATACGCCGAAATCGGTGACCGCGACGACGGTGCCCTGGAACGTCTCACCAACGAATTGCGCCGCGTACTCACACTTCAACCAGTCCGCGACACCCCGGCTGACCGCGTCGGCGCGCCGTTCGGTCAGCGACAGGTGTTCACCGATCTCGTCGAGTCCGTGCTGTGCCTCGCCGTTGCCGCGCAGCACGCCCGCAATCGCGCGGTGTACGACGAGATCCGCGTAACGGCGGATCGGCGACGTGAAGTGCATGTAGCGTGGTAGCGCCAACCCGAAGTGGCCGATGTTCTTCGGGCTGTAACGCGCCTGCATCATCGAGCGCAGGATCATCGTCTCGAGCAGCGCACGATCCGGGCGATTCACGAGCTGCACGGCGACCGACGACAGCAGCGCCGGCGTCGGCGCTTCGTCACCCAGCCGGATACCGGCGTGTGCAAGCAGCGAGCGCAACAGCTCGAACTTTTCGGGCGTCGGACCTTCGTGGATCCGATACAACGCAAGCGCCTCGTGCTTTTCGAGGAAGCGCGCCGCGCAGACATTCGCCGAGATCATCGCT
>CAYUMA010000400.1:0-1732 GCA_964445675.1 uncultured Pseudomonadales bacterium
CGAACCTGCTCGAAGCAGTGAAGCGCGGCTTCGACTACGTAGACGTCGAGTACAAGAGTGGCCTGTTCGACGTGATCCTGGAGAAAGCCGGCAAGGGGCTGGTGCTGTCGCATCACGACTTCGAGGGCACGCCACCCAACCTGGACGAACTGTACGCGGGCATGGTCGAGGGGGGCGCCGACGTGGTGAAGATCGCGGTGACCCCGCGCTCGATCGCCGACGTGGGGCGGCTGCTCGCTTTCGCGCAGCGCACGTTCGCCCGCGGGGGCAAGCCCTTGATCGCGCTCGCCATCGCCCAGCCGACTGCCTGCGGAAACTGTGTGGTCAAGTTGCCGCCGACCGAAAAAATGTTGCCCGACGCCCAGTGATACATCACCGGCATCTGGCGGCCTTTGCACATGTCGCGCGTATTCGACAGGCATTGGCACATCAGGTCGACGAGGCTGCGGCCGCGCGCGACCTGCAGGCCCTGCGTTCGATACGACGGGAACAACATATCGGCCGGCCGCAACGCCATACACTGCGCCACCGATACCGCCTCTTCGCCGGTCGACTTGATATAGAAGGAAATCTTGCCCTGCCGCTGAATCCGCAGCATGCGATCGTCGAAGATGCGCGTCAGCAGCATGTGGCGCAGCCCGATCTGCAGTTCCGGCGCTTCGAGATGCGGATTCCACGGCCCCACCGCCGTGTGCTGATCGTCGAGCACGCGGACGAGTTCAGTCGCGAGGTAATCGATGTCACGCGTGTCGGCGCTGAAGTCGGGCCGCTTGACGGCGCCGGCCGGCGACGTCGCGAGATAGCTGAAGTCCGGTTTGCCGCCGGGTCGCGCCGGCGGCCGCGGGATGTGCAAGCGGGATTCTCTACTCATGGCGACTCCGTGCGCACGCGTGACGGTCGCAGGATAGGTCGCGCGCCGCCGTTTCGCATCCCATTCACGACGATCTTGCATGCTGATCCGATCGCCGGTCGTCGGGCACAACCGCACTGAGCCTGCGGTAACATGCGCGTTCGGTTTTCAACAGCGGCGGGAGATGCAAATTGCAAGACGTCTACATCATCGAAGCGGTGCGCAGTCCGATCGGCAAACGCGGTAAGGGTCTCGCCGGGCTGATGCCCGCGGATCTGCTGGCCGCGGTGCAACTCGCCGCACTCAAGCGCGCCGGCCTCGACGGAAAATCGATCGGCCAGGTGATCGGCGGTTGTGTGTCCCAGGTCGGCGAACAGTCGTTCAACATCGCGCGCGTCGCGTGGCTGTCGGCCGGCCTGCCGCTCGAGGTCGCCGCAACGACGGTCGACTCGCAATGCGGCTCGAGCCAGCAGGCAACGTCGATGGGTGCCGCGATGGTTGGCGCCGGACTCGAAGACCTCGTCATGAGCTGCGGCCTCGAGATGATGACGCGCGTGCCGCTCGGCTCGAACATGAAAGGCGGCGTGCCGATGGGCGCAAGTTACGCGTCGCACTATCAGCCGACGAGCCAGTTCATGGGTGCTGCGATGATCGCCGAGGAATATCAGATCACGCGCGAAGACACCGATGCATTCGGGCTGCGCAGCCAACAACGCGCCATTGCCGCGTGGGAAGCCGGGCATTTCAACCGTGAAGTCGAACCGATCGTCGCACCGACGCTCGACAAAGAAGGCAAACCGACCGGCGCAATGCACACCGTCGGCCGCGACGAGGGCCTGCGCGCAACGACGATCGAAGCGCTGCGCGCGCTCGAACCGGTGC
>CAYUMA010000401.1:0-5160 GCA_964445675.1 uncultured Pseudomonadales bacterium
GCCTGCGTGACGTGCTGCCACTTCTCGACGTACTGCACGCTCTGCGCGACCGGCGCAATGATGCGGCCGCCGAGAATGCTGCACGCGATCAACCCGCCCATCGTCAGCAGGCCTGCTTCGATCTGCCACACGCCGACCACGACCGCCGCCACGTACGCGAGCGTCGACAGACTGGCGGTCGTGACCGTGGAAAGACTGGCGATCGCGCGCTGCTGTATCGCATAGCGCTCGATGCTCGCGGTGATGTCCTGCCATTGTCTGGCGAAGCGCCAGCCCGCGTTGTTCGCGCGGATCGATTCGGCGCCGCGGATGGTGTCGACCAGCAGCCCTTGCCGCTCGTTACTGCGCGACAGCTGGCTGCGCACCAAGCTGCGCAGGCGCCACTGGTTGACGAAGCCCAACACCAGCGCCACCGGCAACAGCAAGGCGTATACCCACGCAACGGCACCACCGATGACGGCGATGAACGCCAGAAACATCAGCGCGAACGGCAGATCGACGAGGGCGAACACAATGGTCGCAGAAAAAAACTGGCGCACCGCTTCGAGGCTGCCGACCTGTGCCGCCAGAGTTCCCAACATGCGCGGTTGTGCGTCCAGCTGAACCCGCAGCAAATGTTCGAACACGTGTTGTGAGACCCGCTGGTCGACGGCGCCCGAGAGGCTGTCGAGGATACGTGCGCGGATCGTTTTGAATGTCCAGTCGAGCACGACGACGATGGCCATGCCGGCGACGAGTGTGGTCAGCGTGGCGTACGCCATCGTCGGCACGACGCGATCGTAGACCTGCATCGCGAACAGCGACGTGGCGATACCGATCAGGTTGACCAGACATGTCGCGACCGCGATTTTCCACAGCCAGCCGCGTTCCCGGAACAGTTCCTGCCACACCAGCCGGGCCGCGAGATTGCCCGACAGCGCCGCAGCATGTTCGTGCGAACGAGGGACCTGGTGCCGGACCCAGAGAACCTGCGCGCCGTCGAGTTGCGCACTCGTCAGCGTGGACCGCGCGCCATCCGTCGCCGTCAACAGCACACCATCGATCTGAGCATCGCTCGCGCTCGCGCAATACCACGCGTCGTCATGACGCAGCAGCACCGGCAGACGGCGCGGGTCGAAGCGGTGCCAAGGCAGCAGGACCGCCGCGACTTCTTTCACTTTTGCAGCGATCAGCACCTGGCGCAGCCACGCCGTGGTCGCAATCCCCAGCGGTCCGACGGATGCCGCCGCCTCCTTAAGTCGCACCGCATCACACGGGATATCGAGCGCCCCCAGCAGTCGCTGGAGCAACGCCGGATCGGGGTGGTTGTCGCCCACGTCGAGTTTTTCGTCAGCCATCCTGTCGCCCTTGGATACCCGCGAGATTATCGAGTCCGCCAGTCCTCGCCAGAAGCCGCAGAGAGTAGATCTGCCAATCAGTTTGCGCCTGCACCAGCTGGCGCCTTTGCTCGAACAGCTCGCGCTGAACATTCAGCAGATCGAGCCAGCTCTTGGTTCCGCTTTCATATTGGCGCTGGTAGGACGCCAGCAGCGAGGTCAGATCCGCCAGAGACTGCGTCTGCAATCCGATCAGTTGCGTTTGCAGCTCGCGGTTGCGCTGCAGGTGTTTGATTTGCCGCGTCAGATCGACCTCGGCAACGGCGAGGTCCTGCGTCGCCGCCATACGACTGGAGACAGCTTCTCCCGTGCGCCCGCGGGCCGCAAAACCGAGCCCGTCGAGCGATGCTTCGAATACCACGCTTGCCTGGCTGTCATCATCGAGACCCGGCTGGTCGTAATACCGATCCGCCTGCAGATAGATCGTCGGCATCGACGCTGTTCTGGCACGATCGACTTCTTTGTCCGCCTGCCCGAGCTGGCGCCGCTTGACGCCGACCTCGGCGCTTTGGTCCATGGCTTTCTCGATCAGGTCGGTCGGCTCGCGCAACTCGAGTAGTTCCGCAGGCACCGGCTGATCGGCGCTGACCGTCACCTGCGTTAATGCAGTCATGTCGTCCCGCATGCCCTGCGATTCACTGATGGCGCGCTCGAGCTGGACGCGAGCCTCGGCGAGCCGCGCGGCCGCCAGACGCGCATCTGCGCTCGACGCGAGTTGCCCGTCGACTCGACGCTGGATCTGCTCGAACAGTTTCTCGAGTTCGGACACGTTGCGCTGTGCAATGTCGATGTGTTGCTGGCTGCCGCGCACGGCTGCATAGGTCACGGCGGTTTCTTCGAGCAGCTCCCGGCGCACGCGCAACAGATCGGCGCGCTCCGTGCTCACCTGCGCATCCGCGACAGCAATGCTGTTGTCGATACGACCAAACGCCCAGATCGGCTGGCGCGCACGCAATATCATCGGCGCGGAGAGGTCTTCGCCGGTCGCAGAGCGCGCGTCGTCTCCGTATTGCTGAGCCAGGGCGCTGAGTGTGGGGTAGCGCTGGCTGCGCACCGCATCTGCCGCGTGGCGTCGCGCTTCCACTTCCGCCTCTTGCCCGCCCACCGCAGGGTGATTGCGCAGCGTCGCCTGCAAGGCTTCGCTCAGGCCGTCGGCGGCAGCCGTACCGCAGAGCAGGCAGTTGATCAGCAACGCCCGCCAGTAACCGCGGACCCGGAATTTGTGCATGTGGATTCCCCGGACAAGAACAGGTAGTCGAGGCGGATGGAGCGTTCTTCGCTGGCGTGGGCGTCCGCAGAGCGAGCAACCGCGTCAGTCCGAGTACGGATAAGTGCCGCCGCGTCCTGATCCCGGCCGTCCATGTGATACGCGAGCGCGAGATCGCGGCGCCAGTGGCGGTTCCACGGACAGCGTTCGACGGCCCGCTCCATCAGCGCAATCCCGTCGTCGCGATGGCCTTTGCGGACGTAGACGAGGCCCAGCATGAAGCGCGCGGCGGCGTGCTCCGGCACGTGACGCAGCAGCCGCTTGAAACGGAGCTCCGCGGCGTCGAGGTCGCCTTCGTGGTATCGGTCTACTCCGACATTCAGCAAGCCCGGCTCCGGCAGCGTCACCATCTCGATCGGGTCCCAAGCGATCTTCCGGTTGGCGGCCACGATCAGCGGTCGCAGTTGCTGCTCGTAGCACTTCCACCTGCCCTTTGCGCCGGTGTAGAGGGGTTGGCGCACCTGCCAGGCGCTCGCGGTCTTGATCGGCCGCTCCAGCACATCGAATTCGAGCACCTGCGGCTCCCACTCCACGCCAATGTAATCGAGCATGCGGCGGGTACTCGCTTCGGGCGCGTCGACGATGTCTTCGTAGCGAACCTCCAGGATCTCGCCAGCAAATACCTGCTGCCAGTGATGCATCAGCAGGTTGTGATCCGCGAGCTGTTCGCCGATCCAATCCAGGTCGTAGGCGAACCCCATCGCACCATGTTTGCCGGCGTAGTCGATGAAGAAGTTGGAGACCGCGATGTCACGCGGATCGCGGCGCACGGAAATGATCTTCGTCCGGGGGAACAACAATTTGATCAAGCCGATGTTTTCGAAGTTGTGCGGCAGCTTGTCGACCACGTGATCGGCTGCCGGCGCACATTCGCGGAGTTCTTTCAGGACATCAGTCCCGATCCCCTGGACCACCTTCGGATCGAGGTCGTCTACGCAGTCGGGGTAGCGGCGGCCGGAGCCGGTCTGGCGTTCCCAGCGTTCGAGCCCGGCGATCACGCGCGGAATGGTGCCCAGCTCGCCGGCGCCATGGATGCGGCTGTGACCGGCGATGAGCTGTTCGACCAACGTCGTACCGGAACGCGGCATGCCCACCACGAACACCGGCAACGTCGATTCGTGGCCGGTCTGCGGACGGTGTTCGTAAAGTGCCTTGGGAAACGCGTGACGGATGCGGGCACAGTGTTGTCGGTGAGCCTTCGCATCGTAACGCAGCAGCCGGCGACTTGCGGCATTGGCTTCGTCGGCCAGCGCGAACGCTCTGTCGTAGTCTTCACGCCGATCCCACGCGGCGGCGAGCTGAAACAACATCCCTGCGCGCACAGAGCCTTCCATGCCTGGCGTGCGCGCGAGGCGTTCGAGTCGGTGCAGCGTCTCGTCGTCGTGCTCGAAATGACGCACTTGAATCAGCGCGCCATGGCCTCGGGCCGGATCAACTGCTTTGACCCGTTCGAAGAGCGCCACCGCCTCGTCGATGCGGCCGAGTTGTAGACACAGCTGACCCAGTTGCTGCAGCGCGGGTGTTGAATCGGGCCGCACCTCCAACACGTCGCGATAGCGCTGTTCGGCGGCGCGATGGTTCTGTTCCTGCGCTTCGACGGCGGCCATGGCCAACTCGACCTGTAAGCGCAGCTCAGTGATTTCGTTGGCGAGGATTGCGGTCTGTTCGGTTCGAAGGACGAGTCGGTCGCGCGCCTGTTCGGCCGCGGCTCTGGCCAGTTGTGGATACGACGCGAGGGCCATGGCAGACAGCCGGGTCCACAACAACTCGGTGGGCTGTTCGTTCTTCTGCGCGAGGTCAATCGCCGTACGCAGCAGCGCAATGGCCTGCGGCGCGCGGCCTTGCAGATGTGCAAGCTCCGCGAGCTGGACGTACAGCGCGTGGTGTTCGGGATGACGAGCGATCCCGACGCGCAGCCACTCCTCCGCCTGCGAGTAGCGGTCGCGCGCGACCAGACGCGTGGCAAATCCGGACAGCAGCGCGCACCAGTCGTCTTCGCCGAGCACGTCACGCTGGTCTTCGAGCCGGGCTTCCTCCGCCTCGATACAGTCTTGCGCCAGCCGGATCAGACCAGGCCCTGCGAAGTCAGGATGCCCAGGGGCATGTCGATGGCATACATGGTGTTGAGCTGCCCACCTTGGCCGCCGAGGAACGTGCTCGGCAACGCAGTATCGAAGAGTTGCGCGTTGTCGCTGGCCGTGCCCGCGAAGCGCTCGAACGTCCCGCCGTGCAGTGCTCCGGCATTGCCCGCCGCGGTAGCCCAGGCCACGGTGGTCGCACCGACCAGCACGTGAGTCACCGCGCCCCCAGGCCCTTGTAGGTTTGCGCCGCTGCCGACGAGGATGACTCGGTCATCGCTGCCGAGGTTCGCGGCGCCGCTCCAGGTGCCCCACGTGCCGGGGCCGCCGCCGGCAGTACTCAGGCCGCTGTTGGTGCTGTCGACGCGGATGTAGATGTCGTAGCTCACCCCACTCTGAAACGTGCGACCGCTGTGGTCCGAACTCGAACCTTGTACGA
>CAYUMA010000402.1:0-8337 GCA_964445675.1 uncultured Pseudomonadales bacterium
GGATGCGTGTTGAGAAAACCGTACGTCAGGCCCGACGTGTGCATGAACAGATCTTTGATCAGCATCGGCCGTGCCGGCTTCTGCACGTGATAATTCAGGGCGTCTCCGCCGGCGAAAACCTGCAGGTCGCGCCATTGCGGCAGGTATCTGGCAACCGGGTCGTCGAGCTGGAACGCGCCTTTTTCGTACAGCGTCATCAACGCGACGCTGGTGATCGGCTTGGTCATCGAGTAGATGCGGAAGATGGTGTCGCGCGCGATCGGCGTGCTGCGTTCGACATCGCTGTAACCGTAGGCGGTGTAGTACGCCTCTTCGCCGAAGCGGGACACGAGGCAGACGTAACCCGGCAGTTTGCCGTCGTCGATATAGGTGGCGAGGAAGTCGGGAATGCGCGCGAGGCGCTCCCGCGAAAAGCCGAGCGGTACCGGTCCGTCCCCAGTCTCGATCACGTCGAGCTCCTTCGCTGGCGGTACCGGATGATAACCTGCGCCACACCGTAAGAAGCCTAGGAGGCCACTTGTGACAGAGACATCGCACGACCACGAAATCGTTTCGATCTATGGCTTCAGCGACGCGCAGATCGACGCGCTGATGCGTGAAGCGAGCGAGTGCGTACTGATGTGGGTCACCCGCGACAACTGGCCGGTCGGCGTGACCCATGCGTTCGTCTGGCACGACGGCCACGTCTGGCTGACGTTTGCGGCGCACCGGCACCGCGCGGCGGCGATCCGGCGCAACAACCGCGTTTCGGTCGCGGTCAGCGGCGTTGCCGGACGTTCGCGCAACTGCCCGCAGGGTGCGGCGACGATGAAAGGGCGCGCGTACTTTCACGACGACGAGAAGACCAAGCAGTGGTTCTACACTGCGCTGTCGACGAAGGTTCGTCCGGCCAACCAGACCGGGCAGGAAGCGTTCTACCGGTTGCTCGACTCGCCGCTGCGCGTGATCCTCGAAATCGTCCCCGAGCAGTGGATTACGTTCGACCAGCAGAAAGCCGGCCGCGACATGGTGGGCCTGTTGGATGAAAGCGAGAAGACGCCGCGCAAAAGTGCCGACGCGATCCGCATGAATCTGGAGCGCGCGAAGCGCGGTCTGCCACCGCGATGACACCGCGACTGACACCGCGCTCTGTATCGGTGCGCAGGGGCCGCTGACGCACCGCGCGAGTGCGCAGCGGCGACGTCGCTGCGCGCAGTCGCAGCTCACCGGCGCGCGCAGCAACTGCGCACATGTATGCACAAGCGCCGCGCACGGACGTGCGCAAGCACTGTGCACAGAAGTTGCATGCGGGCAGCTATGTCCCAGGTCACCCAGATCCGGCAGCTGCCGTCTCCGGTCCAGGTCTACCTGGCGCGGCTGCACGCGCGTCTGCTCGATCGGCAGGACGGCAAGGTCGCCACCTACATTCCCGAACTCGCGAAGGCGGACCCGGCCTGGTTCGGCATTGTCGTCGCGACAGTCGACGGGCACGTGTACGAGGTCGGCGCCACACGCCAGCAGTTCACGATTCAATCGATCTCGAAACCGCTGGCGTATGGCGTGGCGCTCGAGGATCGTGGCGCGGCGCGTGTGCGCGAAGCGGTTGGTGTCGAACCGAGCGGCGACGCGTTCAACTCGATCAGCCTGCAGCCGGACAGTGGCCGGCCGCTGAATCCGATGATCAACGCCGGGGCGATTGCGACGTCGTCGCTGATCGCGGGTGCCACGAGCTCCGCGCGGCTCGTGCGTATGACCGATGCGATCTCGGCATACGCCGGCCGCCAGCTTTCGATCGACGAGGCGGTATTCGAGTCGGAGCGCGCGTCCGGCCATCGCAATCGGGCGATCGGTCACATGCTGCGCAATTACGGCATTGTCGACGGCGATCCGGAACCGGCGCTCGAACTGTACTTCAAGCAGTGTTCGATTCTCGTCGACTGCCGGGACCTCGCGTTGATCGGCGCGACGCTCGCGAACGGCGGCGTCAATCCCGTCAGCGGCCAGCGCGCAGTCCGCGCCGAGTTCATCGATTCGATTCTCAGCGTGATGACGACCTGCGGCATGTACGACTTCGCCGGCGAGTGGGTGTATCGCGTCGGCATGCCGGCGAAAAGCGGCGTTGGCGGCGGCATCGTCGCGGTATTGCCGGGCCAGCTCGGCATCGGCGTATTTTCGCCGGCGCTCGACGCGCGCGGCAATAGCGTGCGGGGCGTCGAGGTCTGTGAAGCGCTGTCGCGCGATCTGGGCCTGCACTTCCTGCATCCGCCGCGGCCCTCGGTGGCGACGGTGCGCGCGCGTTATACGCTGGCAACGGTGCGTTCCAAGCGCCGCCGCCCGGTCAACGAGACGCAGCTGCTCGATGAGTACGGCGCGCGTGCGTGCGTGTACGAACTGCAGGGGGACCTGCGTTTTTCGACGGTGGAGCGGATCGTGCGCGAAATCGTCGAGCGCGGCGACGCCCTCGACATCGGCGTGCTCGACTTCAAACGCGTGGCCCACGTCGATCCGGCCGCGACGCGCTTGCTCGCGGCGCTCGTGCAAACCTGCGCGGCGCGCCATCAACAGCTCGTGTTCACGCGCGTCCGGCGCGGCGAACTGCTCGCGACGTTCGGCGCGGAGCTCGATCCGCGTGTCGCCCGCGCGGTGAGCTTTCAACCGCAGCTCGATCTCGGGCTCGAATGGGCGGAACGGCAATTGCTCGAACGCCACGGGACGCAGCGCAGCCACACCGCGATCGCGGGACTCGCCGAGCATCGCCTCTGTGTCGGCGTCAGCGCGCGCGATGTCGCCACCCTCGAACAGCGCGTCGAGCGGCGCGACTTCGAACCGGGCGCACTGATCGTGCGGCGTGGCGATGCGGCCGATGCGTTGTATTTCCTCGTGAAGGGCGACGTCAGCGTACTCGTCGAATTGCCGGACGGTGGCTACAAGCGCCTGGCGACGTTGTCGCCGGGCATGGGATTCGGCGAGACCGCGCTGATCGCCGGCGGCGTGCGTTCCGCCGACGTCCGCGCCGACACGACGGTGACGTGTTATGTGCTCAGCGCGAAGGCGTTCGCGTGCCTGGAAGCCGACTGCCCCGCGTTGATGATCCGACTGCTGCTCAATCTGCTGCGCAGCAGCGCCGAGACGTCGCAGCGATTGACCGCGGAGGTGGCTGCGTTCGAAGGTTGATGGCGCGGCGATCGCGATCGGGAGGGCCGCTCCCTGCTGGCACTGGAGCAGATCAGTACCTTCCGCGATTGAGCTTGGCCGCTGCCACCGTCATAGTGGCCCCACGTAACGTTCTTTTCAGCGGAGCGGCCAATGCGCCTTACGACAGCCGACGCCTCGTTCCTGTACACGGAGTCGGTCAGCGGTCCGATGCACATCTCGTCGGTCTACATCCTCGAGGGTGAACTGACGCACGAGCGCGTGGTCGAGCACTTCGCGTCGCGGCTGCATCTGGTGCCATCGTATCGGCGCAAGCTCGCGCACGTGCCGCTGAACATCGCGCATCCCGAGTGGGTCGACGACCCGGACTTCGAACTCGCCAACCACGTGCTCGCGCACCGCGTCCCGGAGGGATCGACGCTGCAGCAGGGCATAGATGCCGCGATCGAGCTGAACGAGACGATGCTCGACCGTTCGCGGCCGTTGTGGGGGGTCTACGTGATTCAGGGCGTCGCGAATCACACGCTGGTGTTGATGATGACGCACCACGCGATGATTGACGGCGCGTCCGGCATCGAACTGACGACGGTGCTGTACGACTTCGATCCGAAGGGCGCCAATGTCGAGCCGCCGACCGGACCCTGGACGCCGCAACCCGTACCAACGCCAACGGAACTGTTCAGCCGCGCGTTGCGCGAAAATCTCGAGCGCCTCGCGACCAGCGATCCTGCGGCGACGCTGCGGGCCATCGCAGGAAATACGCAACTGCTGCAGCGCGCGGCGGGCGTGTTATCGAAGTTCGTGGCGCGGCCGGCGGTGACAGCGCCGTTCAACGCTGGCGCCGTGGGTCCGAAGCGACGCCTGCTGTGGCTGAAGAAGCCGCTGAGCGAGATCCGCGAAATCCGCCGCGGTCTCGGCGGCACGCTCAACGACGTCGTGTTGACGGTCGTGTCGGAGGCGGTGGCCCGCTACCTTGCGGCGCATGACGAACGCACCCAGGAGCAGTACCTGCGCATCATGTGCCCGGTCAACGTGCGCACCGAGAGCAAAGCCGGCGCGCTCGGCAACCAGGTATCGGCGATTTTTCCGATGCTGCCCGCGTGGCCGATGACCCCCGCGACGCGCCACGGCGTCGTGTGCGCGGAGGTCGAGCGCATCAAACAGGAGCAGGAAGCGCAGGCGTTGACGCTGCTGCAGACCAGCATGCCGGAGCCGTGGCCCGTAGCGCTCGTCGCGACGCAGCTCGTCGGCACGCGGTTCGATCCGACCGCGGCCGGCGCGCGGTTTCAGTTGCCGGTGCTGCCGGCACTCGGTGGCTGGCGGCCGCCGAACTTCGGTCTGAACTTCGTCTGCACGAACGTGCCGGGCGTTCAGGTGCCGCAATATCTGTGCGGGCACAAAGTGCTCGATACGGTCGGCGTGCTGGTGCTAAGCGGCAACATCGGCCTCGGGGTGACGCTGCTGAGCTACAACCAGAACCTGTATTTCAGTTTTATCTGCGAACCGCGCCTGTTGCCGGATCTCGAGACGATCTGGAATGCCACGCACGCCGCGTACGCCGAGCTGTTGGACAGCGCCCGCGCGCGCGTCGCGCAAGCACGCGCGCAATAATCCGAACAGCGACCTAATCAACTTTTCGACTCAGTGAGCCTCGACCATGCCCAGTGATGCAAAGACCGACTCTTATCCCCGCACGATCAAGCTGCCCGACGGCCAGGCGGTGCAGTGCCGCCTGATGACGCCGGCCGACCGCGACGCGATGCTCACGTTTGCGCGCGCGTTGCCGCAGGAGGATCTTTTGTTCCTGCGCGTCGACATCACCGACCCGGCCGTCGTCGATGACTGGATGCAGAACACGCAAGCGGACCTGTCGACGACGCTGCTCGCGTGTGATCCCGAAGGCGCGATCGTCGGCTATGCGACGGTGCATCGCACGCGCGCGCCGTGGACGCGGCGCGTTGGCGAGTTACGCGTCAACGTCGGCGGCGCTTATCGGGCGCGCGGCCTCGGCCGCGTGCTCACGTCGCAGATTTTCGATCTGGCGCGCGGGCTGGGCTTGCGCAAGCTGATGGCGAACATGACGACGGATCAGCGCGGTGCCCAGGCGGCGTTCCGGCGGTTGGGATTTTTTCCGGAAGCGCTGCTCGCGGATTATGTCGAGGACCGCAACGGGACGTCGCGCGATCTCGTCATGATGTCGTACGACATCGGCGGTCACACCGACCACGTCGACGAGCCGTTGCGTATCGACTGAGAGCTTGCCAACAACCCTACCCTGGCGCGGCTACGGCTCCTGCATCGAGCGGTTCCAAAAGTGGCGCCCCATCAACAGTCGCCACGCGAGATTGCCGACCGCGAATAGGACGCCCGCGAACGCGAGCCATCCGTTGTCGCGGACGAGATAGACGGCCAAGCCGAACGCGACGAGTCCGCCGATCACGATCATGGGTTCAATGAACTCCGCTAATCCCGCGGGACGCACCGTTGAAAAGAAATCGCGATTGTCCGGATCCCCGCGCGCACGCACCATCACGATCTGCGAATCCCACGCCGCGAGCGCATACAGGGCCGCCAATGTCCAGAACCACAGGGCCAGATGCTCGCCGGTCAGATCAATCAGCGTGAATTCGAGGACGCCGATCAGGAACGGAAACAGCAGATCCTGCGTCGTCGGCGTCCAACGAAACCGCATGGCCGCGCTCGTGTAGAACATCCACAGCTGCAGGATGCCGAGCATGACCGCGGCGATCTGCAGCCAGATGAGCACTGCGTCCCACGTGAACACGCGCGGTGTGACGCGCACGACGTCCCAGAGAAACTCCAGCGCCAACGCCTGGATGATGCTCATCAGCGTCAGCAATACCGATGGCAGGTGCTGCTTCGCGCGGTCGCGGATGTCGCTCAAATCAGGCGACCTCGCGCACGGCGGATAGATAGCTCGCGGCGGCACGCAGATGCGCATCGACGCCCGCGAGTGAAGCGTTGTATGTCGCGATCGCCAGATGTGTGGCGCCGGCGTCGCGCCACTTGCCCGCGTGGCTTTGCCACCGCTGCGGGTCGCCGCCGCGGAATTGCGCCTGCGCCTGAATGCCTAATCCGTTCCACGACAACCCGGCCGCCTCGCGGTGGCGCCGAATGGTTGCGATCGCTTCGGCCGCCTCCGGGGAAGGACCGCCGAGCGGAATCCAACCGTCGCCGAGTTCGCCGCAGCGCTTCAGCAGCGCCGGCGCGTTGCCGCCAAACCAGATCGGAATCATCGCCTTGGGTCGCGGGTTGATGCTCGCGGCGGTGACCGTGTGCCATTTGCCTTGATACGTCAGGCTGTCTTCGCGCCAGAGTTTGCGCAGCAGCACGACCTGCTCGGCCTGCCGCTGCCCGCGCGTGTGGAAGTCTTCGTTCAACGCTTCGTATTCGACCGTGTTCCAACCGGTGCCGATGCCGAGACGAAACCGGCCGTTCGACAGCAGCGCCACCTGCGCTGCCTGTTTTGCGACGAGCACCGTCTGGCGTTGCGGCAGGATCAACACCGTACTCATCATCGTGATCTTCGACGTGACGCCCGCGATGAACGCGAACGTCGTCAATGGTTCGTGGAACGCGATGTCCTTGTCGTAGCGGTCTTTGCGCCAGCCGCCGGGCCGGTTCGGATCGGCACCCATGACGTGGTCGTAGATCAACAGGTGCGCTGCGCCCAACGCTTCGGCGCCTTGCGCGAATGCTTTCATCGCGCCGGGGTCGTGGCCGATCTCGTTGTGCGGAAGAACGATGCCGAATTCCATGGGGTCCTCGTCTGCGCGTGCGTTGGTGATGCAGGAGTGATGCAGCGGCGAATAGTGCCGCATCGCCGTGGATACCGCGAGGCGCGATCAGCGCTTGCGCGCAAGCGTGGCTTACGACATCGTCGCTCGACTCAGAATAAGAAAGGGGGAGGCGATGACGCCGCGGCTTTCGGTCCAACTGTATTCGCTGCGTGAGGAGGCCAAAGGAGGCCTCGCGCCTGTGCTCGAACGGCTCGGCCGCATTGGTTATGCCGGTGTCGAACCCGCCGGGTTGGGGGACCTGTCGCCCGAGGAGTTCAAGCGCTGCGTCGCCAATGCCGGCATGGAGGTGTCGAGCGGTCACGTCGCGCTGCCAAAGCCGAACGCCGTGACGGAGGTGCTCGATCAGCACGAGGCGATCGGCAACAAGGACCTCGTGGTCGCGATGCTGCCGGCGGAGCGATTCAGCGACGCGGACGGGGTGCGCGTGTGTGCCGACCGGCTCAATGCGTTCAGCGACCAGGCGCGCGCGCGCGGCATGGCCGTCGGTTACCACAATCACTGGTGGGAGTTTGCGAATCGAATCGGCAACCAGACCGCGCACTCGTTGTTGTTCCGCCTCGTCGACGACTCGGTGTTTGCCGAGGTCGATACGTACTGGGCCAAAGTCGGCGGTGTCGATCCGGCGCGGATCGTTGCGGACCTCGGCACGCGCGCCCGGCTGCTGCACATCAAAGATGGTCCCGCCGACAACGCGGATTCGCCGATGACGGCGGTGGGCGACGGCGTCATCGACGTGGCCGCGATCGCGAAAGTCAGCCGCGCGAAGTGGCACATCGTCGAACTGGATCGCTGTGCGACAGATATGTTCACGGCGATCGAAAAAAGCCACGCCTACCTGACGTCGCGCGGACTGGCGGTGGGGCGAGCTTGACGCGATGACGGCGTCTGGGGCGGTCACGCGCGTCGGCATCGTCGGCTGCGGCGTCATCGCGAAAGTCTATGCCGACAAATTCGCCGCGTTACCGTTCATTGAGCTTTCCGCGTGTGCCGATATCGATGCCGAACGCGCCGCCGCATTCGCTCACTCGCAGTCGATCCCGCGCGCGCTGGCGGTCGCCGAACTGCTTGCCGATGACGCTATCGATCTGATCGTCAACCTGACGATTCCGCAGGCGCATTACGACGTCAGTCGGGCGGCGATCGATGCCGGCAAGTCCGTGTACAGCGAAAAGCCATTGGCGCTGACGGTTGCACAAGGTCGCGCGCTGGTCGCCGCCGCGCGAGCAGCGGGCGTGCGCATCGGCTGCGCGCCCGACACGTTTCTCGGCGCCGGCTTGCAAACCTGCCGCGGGCTGATCGATGCGGGCGCGATCGGTGAACCGGTGGCCGCCAACGGGTTCATGCTGTCACCGGGACCCGAGGGCTGGCACCCACGACCGCAGAT
>CAYUMA010000403.1:0-3875 GCA_964445675.1 uncultured Pseudomonadales bacterium
GAGCCTCTGTGGATCTGTCGGGAGAACTGGTCGGTGACGATGATGAACGCGAGACGGCCGCGCGATTCGTCGAGCCAGGCATCCAGTTCACCGGCCGCGGCTGCGTCGAGCAACTCGCCGAACTGCACCGCGATACCGCGATCGAACGCGGGATCCGGTGTAAACCAGCGCTTGCGATTCGCGGGCGTCGCGAAGCCTGATTGCAATGGGCCGAACCAGAATTCGAGCACGGCGTCGATGCGCTGCATTGTCTGTTTGTGCGTTTGATTGTGTTGGTTCATGAGGTGGGCAAGAATGCACGCCGCAGGTATCCGGCGGGATTGTGGAAGCACTTCGAACGTCGATCAAGCAAGGCTGGGAGCGGCTGACGAGCGGCATCGTCGGTGTGCTCGCGAGGCGCGGCGTCACGCCGAATCAGCTGTCGTTCTTTGGACTGTTCGTGACGATCGCCTCGGCGCCGTTGTTGGCGCAGGGGTGGCTGTCGCTCGGCGCGTGGATCTTCGCGGCCGGCAGCGTGATCGACAGCTTCGACGGCGCGCTCGCGCGCCGCACCGGAACCGCGACGGAGGCGGGCGCGTTTCTCGACTCCACGTTCGATCGTATCGGCGAAGCCGCGGCGCTGGCCGGTGTTGCGATCTTCCTCGCGCGACAGGGGTCGGATTTCGCGGTCGGCGCGATTGTGATTGCGCTGCTCGGCGGCAGTCTGACGAGCTATGTCCGCGCCCGAGCCGAGGCGTTGGGCATCGAATGCACCGTGGGTTGGATCAGTCGCACTGAGCGCGTGGTCATCATGGGCATGTTGCTGGTCGTGCATCTGCCGCAAGTGATGGCCTATGTGCTTGCGTTGGCGACGTGTTTTACGGCCGGGCAACGGATTCTGCACGTCCGCAATGCGCTGCTGCGCGACGCGTAGCGCGGCTAGTACGGTTTAGTGCGAGCCGCGCCGGCTCAATAGAAGCGCGCTGGTGACGCGAGCCGCGGCGGCGGCGGCGTGTGCAGCGCTCGCTCGGCGCACGCAGTGTTCATACAGGTAGGCGGCAAAAAACACGTCGCCCGCGCCGGTCGGATCACAATCCGTGACGGGCGGCGCGGCTGCCCAGCGCACGTCGCGTTGACCGTCGCGCAACAACACGCCGCCCGCAGCGCCTTCGGTGACCAGTGTCTCCACCGCGCCGTGGCGCGGCCGCTCCAACGGCGAGATCTGCAGATGCGCCTGCAGCGTCTGCCACTCGTTGCGCGACGCCTTCAGCCACGTGAGCCGCGGCAGCATGTCGACGACCCGCGCATCGATGTCCGGAACGACGCACGCGCGCTCGATGCGCCGCGCGAAACCCTGCAGATCGAGTCCGGCCGGCAGCGCGCGTGGTTCGTCGAGCCAACTGCTGTGCAGGTCGTCGGGATGCAACGGGCCGAGGTGCAGCCAATCGACGCCGTCGAAATATTCCGCGCGATAGTCGATCGGCTGCGCGACCGCGGTGACGCGCTGCGTGCGCGTTTCGTCGGCGCCATAACGATTCTCGAATGTCGTCGTGACTGGCGAGGATTGTGCGAGCAACTCGACGTCGGGCAACTGCGCGGCGATGAGCGGCAGATCTTCGGGCGCGAGCCGCGTGACCAGACGCACCGCGACGCCGAATTGCGCATACGTGCGCGCGGCGTACAGCGCGGTACCGCCCCACGCGTGGTCAGCCACGCGGTCGAACACGTTGGTGTCGCGGGTGATCGAGCCGACGACGAGCACACGCATGCGTTGCGTCAAAGCGCGTCGATGGTCGCGATCAACGCGTCCGCCGTCGCCTCGTCCGGCATGCGCCAGTCGCTGCGCGGCGACAGGCTGACGGTGCCGACCTTCGGACCCGGCGGCAGCGTCGTGCGCTTGAACTGCTGACTGAAGAAGCGACTGAAGAACACTTTCATCCAGCGTTTCAGCACGTGGTCCGCGTAGGTGTCCGCAAAGCTTTCGCGCGCGAGGTGGTAGATCTTGCGCGGACCGAAGCCGTTGCGCAGGTAGTGATACAAGAAGAAGTCGTGCAGTTCATAGGGGCCGATGATCGATTCGGTAGTCTGGCTGATCGCGCCGTCGGCGTCCGGCGGCAGCAGCTCGGGGCTGATCGGCGTCTGCAGCACCTTCTCGAGCACCTTCGCAAGACCGTTAGTGGCCCGGTGCCGCGCGTACCAGCGCACCAGATACGCGATCATCGTCTTCGGAACGCTTGCGTTGACGTTGTAACTCGCCATGTGGTCGCCATTGAATGTGCACCAACCGAGCGCGAGTTCCGATAAGTCGCCGGTGCCGACGACGATGCCGCCGACCTTGTTCGCATAGTTGAACAGCAGTTGTGTCCGTTCGCGGGCCTGCGCGTTTTCGAACACGACGTCGTGTTCGGTCTCGCGATGACCGAGATCTTTCAGATGCTGCGTCACCGCCGCGCGGATCGGAATCTCTACGAGTGTCGCGCCGCTCACTTTTGCGAGCGTTCGCGCGGATTTCAGCGTGCCGCTGCTCGTGCCCGGGCCGGGCATCGTCAGCGCGTGCAACGTGGCTACCGGGCGCTCGCGCATGGCCAGCGCATCGAGGCAGACGAGCAACGCGAGTGTCGAATCGAGTCCGCCGGACACACCGAGCACGAGCACGTCGGCGCGCGCAGCGAGTTGGCGCCGCGCGAGTCCGGTCGCCTGGATCGCAAGGATTTCCTGTGCGCGCGCCGCGAATTCGTGTTCGTCGGCGGGCACGAACGGATGGCGCGGGTAATGGCGCAACAGCGTTGCGATCGGCGCGGGGGTGACACCCGAGTGGGTGACGCGATAGTCGGTCGGCCGCGCGGCAGCGGCGAACGTGTTGTTGACGGCGCGGTCGTGGCGCAGTTTGTCGCGGTCGAAATCGACGATCAGTCGCGACGGTGTCAGCGCGAAGCGCGCGGACTCGCCGAGCAGTAGACCGTTCTCCGCCGCGATCAGGTGACCGCCGAAGACGACATCCTGCGTCGACTCGGTGGGGCCGCACGATGCAAACAGGTAACCGCAGATGCGGCTGCCGCTCGCCATCCGAACCAGATCGCGTCGATAGTCGGCTTTGCCGATCAGCTCCGTGCTCGCGGACGGGTTGAGGATCAGGTCGGCGCCGGCGAGCGCGTGACGGTTGCCGATCGGATCGGGTGCCCAGAGGTCTTCGCAGATCTCGATTGCGAAGCGTGTCGAGCCGATTTCGAAGAGCTGTTGCGTCGCCAATACGATTGTGCCGAACACGGCGTCGTCGAGCGTCATGTCTAAGCCCGCGCCCGAAACGAACCAGCGCTTGTCGTAGAACTCGCCGTAGTTCGGATGAGTCGATTTCGGCACAGCGCCGAGCAGTGCTCCGTTTGCGGCGACGAATGCGCAGTTGAGCAGGCGGCCATCGGCGAGCAACCACGGCGCGCCGACAACGAGTGCGGCGCGGGTGCCCGCCGTTGCTCGCACCAACGAGGCCAGTGCGTCGCGCGTGGCATCGAGCAGCGGTTGCGTGAAGAACAGGTCGCCGCAGCAGTAGCCGGTCACGCACAGCTCCGGAAACAGCACGATGGCCGCCCCTTCGGCGGCCAGTTGGTGGTATTGGGCGGCGATGCGCGTTGCGTTTTCGGCGGGGTCTGCAAGCGCGACGACGGGCGCGCAAGCGGCGGCGCGCAGATAGCCGAACTCGTTGATGTCGTTCATCGCCGAAGTGTAACGCGAACGCGCCGCCCGGCGCTGTTGCGGTGGCTGCGAAAGCGTGGACAATGTCGATTCGCTCGATTGAGCCGCAAGTCACAAATCCCATCGACAGATTTTCAATAGGACAGGGTTTTAATAAGAAGCCGGGGGGCGCATGAATTTCGAATTTTCGGATGAGCAGAACCTGC
>CAYUMA010000404.1:0-5085 GCA_964445675.1 uncultured Pseudomonadales bacterium
CGCGATGCACGGGTGTCAATTGGCGGATTCGTTTGCCGCCGCCGGGTTCTGCGCCGTGCTCGACGACATCTTCATCGGCGAGCGCATTGCACATCTGCGCGCGGACCTGCAGACGCGGCCGTTTCATTTCGTGATGTTGAACCCGTCGCTGCCGACGTTGCGAACACGCAACGCATCGCGCACCAAACGCGACACGTTCCATCAATCCGAACGCCTGTTCGAGGTCGTGCAGTCGCAAACCATGCGGGTCGGCTTGTGGCTCGACACGAGTGCGCTCGATGCGGCGCAGACGGTCGAGAAAATCTTCGCTGGGTTGTCGAGCGCCGTCGTGCGTTAAGTCGTCGATTTGCGATGGTTGTCGACGATCTTCGTCTGCGCCGCGGTCTGCGGGCCGAGCATGTCGTGCGGGAATCCGAGTTCGATCGCGCTGACCTCGTCGAGGCGCGTCTTGTGCTCTGCCGACAACGAGAACTCGAGGCAACCCAGATTCTCCGCGAGTTGTTCGACAGTCCGTGCGCCGATCAACGGCACGATCACGGCGGGTCCTTGGCGTACCCAGTTGATCGCAACCTGCGACGGCGTCACGCCGAGTTCCTCCGCAACCGCCATCACCGCGGCTGCAATTTTCAATGACCGATCCGCAAGCGCGCCGCGCATTTTTGCGCGACCCGCCGCGGCCGGATCGCGGTTGTACTTTCCCGTCAATACACCGGAGCCGACGATGCCCCACGGCGTCACGCCGAGGTCGAACGCACGCGCCATCGGCAGCAGCTCGCGCTCGACGGTGCGGTCGACCAGGCTGTAACGAATCTGCAGCCCGATGAAGCGGCTCCAGCCGCGCAGCTCAGCGATCGTGTTGGCTTGTGATACCACCCACGCAGGCGTGTCCGAAACGCCGACGTACAGCACCTTGCCCTGGCGCACCAGATCGTCGAGACCCCGCATCACTTCGTCGATCGGCGTCAGGTAGTCCCGTGCGTGCACCCAGTACAGATCGATGTAGTCGGTCTTCAAACGTTCGAGACTCGCGTGCACCGAATCCATCATGTTCTTGCGCGAGTTGCCCGCGGCATTGACGTCGCGGCCGCGCATCGGCCCCGTGTACTTCGTCGCGAGCACAATGCGCGGTCGATCCTTGCCAATGAATTCGCCTAAGAATTGTTCGCTGACGCCAGCGGCATAGACGTTCGCGGTGTCGATGAAGTTCCCGCCCGCTTCGCGGAACGCGTCATACACGCGCCGGCTCTCGATCTTGTCGACGCCAAAGCCGGTATCGGGTCCAAATGTCATCGCGCCGAGCGCAAGTTCCGATACACGCAGGCCGCTGTTACCGAGCAGTTTGTAGCGCATGCGGATCTCCATCGATTGTGAATTTGAGTTCGCCCAAGCGCCCGTAATGCGCAACGTAGTTCCCCGGCTCTGCGTCGACGACGCGCCCCAGTGATCCCGTTATCAGCAACATCCCGGGCTCGAGCGGGTATCCCAACGCGCGGATGCGTGCGAGCATCCAGCGATACGCCACGAGCGGATCACCGAGCGCATCAGCCGCGGTCGCGTTGAACAGCGTCCGCCCCTCGTGATCCAGTGCCACCGGATACGCCCGCACTTCTTGATCGACGGCAACACTCGGACCGGCGATGAACCGGTACGCCGCGACATTGGTCGCGACGATGTCCGGCAGCGTGACCTGCTTCATGTCGCCGTAGTCGAGCCTGGGTAGCTCGATCGCAGCAAGCATCGCAGCTGGCGTCGAAGCGTCGCCGACGACAAAACCGATTTCGACTTCGATTTTGAGCCCCGGCACGAGCGGCTGTGTCGCGTTCGGCGCGAGTCGACCGGACTCGGGCAGCACGCCAAGCACGGGCTGATCGACACCGAAGCGCTGTTGCGCGGCCCCGCTCGTCAGTCCCGCTTTGTATCCGGCAAGCTCCCCGCGATAGACGCGCTCGACCACCTTCGCCTGAATCGTATACGCGGAAGCCGCGTCGGTTGCGTCGGGCACATCGGGAAACACGCGCGTGAGCGTAAGCGCATCCGCGATCGCGTCCTCGATTTGATCTGCGCGCACTGGCGCGCAGGCGATGAGCACAACGATCCACGCAAACAGCGACGCTACGCGTCGACGGGGAGCCACTCGTTTAGTTGCCGAAGTCCCACTTCTCGCCGCTGTGGTAACGGCGCAGCACGTTCTTCGCGATCAGAATTTTGTGCACCTCGTCCGGACCGTCAGCGATGCGCAGCGTGCGCGCGCCGAGGTACATGCCTGCGAGCGGCAGATCACCGGAGACGCCTGCAGCGCCCCACACCTGAATCGCGCGATCGACGACGCGGTGGTACATCTCCGGCACGAAGATCTTGATTGCCGAGATGTCGGTGCGCGGATCCGCGCCCTTCTCCATCTTCTCGGCGCAGTGAATCGTCATCAGCCGTGCGGCTTGAATGTCGATGTACGAATCGGCAATAAAACCCTGGATGAATTGTTTGTCTTCGAGCTTTTCGCCGCCGTGCACTTCGCGCGTCATCGCACGTTCCACCATCAGGTCGAACGCGCGCCACATCGAGCCGATCGAGTTCATGCAGTGATACACGCGGCCGGCGCCGAGGCGATCCTGCGCAGCCTGGTGGCCGGTGCCGGTACGGCCGAGCTGGTTTTCTTTCGGCACGCGCACGTTGTCGTAAATGATCTCGCAGTGGCTCGACGCACGGCCCCACACCGGCACACCGCGGACGATGTTCACGCCCTTGGTTTTCCGCGGCACGATGATCTGCGTCATCTTGTCGTTGCGTCCGGAGGTATCGTTCGGATCGGACGTGCGGCACATGACGATGTAGAAGTCCGCCGCGAACCCGTTCGACGTGAACCACTTGTGGCCATTGATGACCCAATCGTCGCCGTCGAGCACGGCCTTGGTCGTCAGCGAGCGCGGCTCGGAACCGGGATTGTGCGGCTCGGTCATCGAGAAGCCGGATTGCATCTTTCCTTCGGTCAGTGGCTTCAGCCATTTCTCGTGCTGCTGCGGCGTGCCGTATTTGACGAGGATGCTCTGGTTGCCGGAGTTCGGCGCAACGACACCGAACAGCGACGCGGCTCCCGGACTATAGGACAGCACTTCGTTCATGTACGCGTGCTGCATGAACGAAAGCCCCATACCGCCGAATTCACGCGGCAGGTGCGGCGCCCACAGCTTCGCTTTCTTCACGGTGTCCTGAATCTGGTTGCGCAGTTCCTTCGCTTGCTTCGCCGGATCGTTCGGCGCGTTCGCGCTGTCGGACATCGCGACCCAGAGCTTATCTTCGACCGGCAGGATGTGTTTGTTGACGATTTCGGCGGTTGCCAGACGGATCTCGTTGACCTCGTCGTCGAGTGTGGGCACCGGTTTGACGTTCATGGCCATCGTCGTATTCCCCTCTCTTCCCGATTAGACAAAGGGGGTCAATCTACTGCGCGCCCGGCGTCAGGGCAATTCGATGCCGCAAGCCCTACCTAAGGGTCCGCGCAGCTGCGATCGCGCTGTGCTTCGTAGCGACGCTCGCGCGCATCAAGGGACGCCGCGCTCGATGCGCGATAGCCGCGCCGTTTGAGCGCACGCACCTGAGCGAGCCCGTCGCGCGCCGCTTCGCAGCGGCGCTCATCGTGCGATTGGGTCTTCGCGTTCGTGCGAAATATCGGCGCTGCGTTGGATCGACTCTCGCCACCCAATCGGTCGAGTGTCGCTTGTTCGTCCGCGCTCAGATGCGGCATGGCGATCGTGGTCACGGGTTGTATCTGAAGCACGTGACCACCGTCGCACGGCAAGTCGCTGAAGAGCGTCTCACCGTCGCTGCCAGCACATCGATAGATGGTGCCTGCCGACGGCGTCGCAGCAACGGCACCGATCGCCAACACAATCAACGCCCATCCCGGCATCGTCATCTCCGCTCGTCGCACTCGGATGAGATTAACGACGCCTCGCGTCGCGACCAGCAGCGACCGCCGCTGGGTTGCGTCAGCAGACGACCATGTTTGCGAGCGGCTTGCCAACGGCTTGCGACCGCTGAAAGAACCCCGTTCAATGCGCAGTCGATTCGCGAGCACATCATGGCGATCAACAAACCGGCCGACTTTCTGGCGCTCGAATCGGCGAGTGGAATCCTGTTGGTCGGCGCGGCCATCGTGGCGCTCTTGATCGCGAACTCGCCGCTGGCATCGCTGTACCAGGCGTTTCTCAATCTCCACTTGTCCGTCGCAGTGGGCGACCTCGCGCTCGACAAGCCGCTGCTGCTGTGGATCAACGACGGTCTGATGGCGGTGTTCTTTTTTTTGATCGGCCTCGAATTGAAACGCGAGGTACTGGACGGTGAGTTGCGCAAACCGTCGCAGATCGTGCTGCCGGGTGCGGCGGCGCTCGGCGGCTTTGCCGCACCGGCCGCGATCTATGCGTACATCAACTGGCACGATCCAGTGGCGCTCGCCGGTTGGGCGATCCCGGCCGCGACCGACATCGCGTTCGCCCTCGGCGTGCTGGCGATGCTCGGCAGCCGGGTGCCGGTTTCGCTCAAACTGTTCCTGACGTCGCTCGCGATCTTCGACGACATCGCCGCGATCATCGTCATCGCGCTCTTCTACGCGACCGATCTGTCGATCCTTTCGCTGACGCTCGCGTTGTCGGGGCTCGGCGTTCTGATCGTCATGAACCGTCTGGGAGTCGGCCGCATCGCGGCGTACGTGCTCGTCGGTATCTTTGTCTGGGTGTGTCTCTTGAAGAGCGGTGTGCACGCGACGCTGTCAGGCTTCGCCGTCGCACTCACGATTCCGCTGAAGCACGCCGACCCGGCGTACCACGGCTCACCGCTGCGCCATCTGGAGCACATCCTGCATCCGTGGGTTGCTTTCATGATTCTGCCGCTGTTCGCATTCGCGAACGCCGGCGTGTCGTTTGCCGGCATGACCGCAAGCGAACTGACCGGTGGTGTCGCGGCCGGCATCGTGCTCGGTCTTTTTATCGGCAAACAGGTCGGTGTGTTCGCGACGTGCGCGTTGTTGATCAAGCTCGGCTTCGCGGAGCTGCCTCGCGGCGCAACGTGGCAGTCGTTGTATGGCGTCGC
>CAYUMA010000405.1:0-1735 GCA_964445675.1 uncultured Pseudomonadales bacterium
CCAGGTGGCGATCCATGGCAACACCGTCTATACGGCGGGCATCGTCGCGAATGACGCGACCGCCGACGCGGCCGGGCAGACTCGTCAGATTCTCGCGCTGCTCGACGGCTATCTCGTCGAAGCAGGCACCGACAAAAGCAAATTGTTGAACGTGACGATCTGGCTTGCCGACATCAAAGACTTCGCAGCGATGAACTCCGTCTGGGACGCGTGGGTGCCGAAGGGCAACACGCCGCCGCGCGCCTGTGTCGAGGCAAAGCTCGCCGCGCCGCAGTACAAGGTGGAAATCCGCGTACTCGCGGCAATCGGCTGACAGGCCACCACCAGCGGAGACAGAGATGAAGGCGCAAATCGGCTTGATGATCGAAGGGCAGTTCGGACTCAACTGGGCGCGCTGGACACGCGTGCTCGACATGGCGGAGCGCGCGGGCTATCAGTGCGTATTCCGTTCCGATCACTTCACCAATCCGGCGGCGCCGGATCTGGATTCGCTGGAGCTCTTCACGTCGTTGACGTACGCGGCGACGCGCACGAAGCGGATCGAGTTCGGCTCGCTCGTCGCACCGGTGACGTTCCGGCATCCGACGATGACGCTGCGGCAGGCAACCGCGATCGACGATTTATCCGGCGGTCGCCTCGTGCTCGGCCTCGGTGCGGGCTGGCAACGGCGTGAGCATGAGAACTACGGCATCCCGTTCGACGATTTCCCGACGCGCTTCGACAAACTCACCGATGCGCTCGAGATCACTGCGCGCCTGCTGCGCGACGCAAACCCCGTCAACTACGACGGCAAGATGATCAAAGTGCGCGACGCGGTGTTGCTGCCGCGGCCACAGCGCAAGACGCCGATCCTGATCGGTGGCAACGGTCTGAAGCGCAGCCTGCCGCTCGCGGCGAAGTACGCCGATGAGTGGAACGGCGTCTTTCTCGATGTCGACAACTACCGCGCGCGCAATAAGCGCCTGGACGAGCTGCTCGAGAAACAAGACCGTGATCCGCGTTCGGTCAAGCGCTCGTTGATGGGGCCGTTCTCGTGGGCCGAGGGTGCGAAGGGGATCGAGACGCTTGAAGCGTATATCGATGCCGGTTGCGAGCGCTTCATGCTGCGGATTACGGACTACGACGACGTCGCGCCGATCGAGGCGTGGGCCGCGGACAACCTGAAGCGTTTTCAGTGACAACTTCCAAATCGCGGTCTGGAGACCGCTCCTACAGGAGTGCGGCGCCGAGAGCGATTTTGCAGTGCGTCGCGGCCGTGCTGTCCGCCGCACTGAGCGGCGCCGCAAACGCCGCGTCGGCGCCGGCCGACACCGTCTACGTCGGCGATCACATCATCACGTTCGACACGGCACTTCCGCGCGCACAGTCGCTGGCAACGCGCGGCGAAGAGATCGTCTGCGTCGCGGCCGACGCCGCGTGTCGCGCCTTCGTCGGCCCGTCTACGCGCGTCGTCGAGCTGGGCGCGCACGCGCTGTTGCCGGGGTTCATCGATGCACACGGCCACGTGACGATGCTCGCCGGATTCATCGACCGCGTGAACCTGTCGTCACCGCCGGTCGGTGCGGTGACCAACATCGCGACGCTACAACAAGCGCTGCGCACGCAACTGAAAGACGGCTCGCGCGAATGGATCGTCGGCTGGGGCTACGACGATTCGCTGCTCGTGGAGCTGCGTCACCCGACCCGCGACGACCTCGACGCGGTATCGAGCGACACACCGATTCTGATTCTGCAC
>CAYUMA010000406.1:0-3137 GCA_964445675.1 uncultured Pseudomonadales bacterium
CGAGATATTTATCCGGTTCCTCGACACGCCCGAACGTGTTGTTCTGGAATTCACGCCCGAAATGTCGATTCCGTTCGACGGCGACAAGATGGCCGTGGGTACTGCGGCGGCGTATGCACAATTGGCGAGCGAGGACGCGAACAAAACAAAGGGGTGACACGCGGGCCGGATTTCCGGGCGATTGCGCCCGCCGGGTTGCGTCAGCGCAACCCCGTGAGCTGCTCGGAAACCTCCCACAAGCGCTCGCTCAACGCCTCATCGCGCGCCAGCCGACTCGGCTCGACAACCGCGCAGTCGGCGAAGTATTGCCCCGTGACGTCCGTCAATTCCGGGCGCGCCGCGACATAACACGTCGTCGCCGCGCCTTGTGGAATGGTCTTGCTGAACGGCCGGAACAGGACCCCAAACACCGCAGTAATCAGCGGATTCATGTTCCGACCGAGGTTCGTGTTGATGACCCCGGGATGCAACGCGTTTGCGGTGTGCCCCTCGGCGAGCCGTCGTGCCAGGGCCTTCGCGAACAATATGTTGGCGAGTTTCGACTGCCCGTACGCGCGCAGCGCACCGTAGCGGCGTTCCCCGGAGAGATTGTCGAACTCGATTCCGCCGGCCGGCGCCTGCATGTGCGCGGCACTGCTCACGATGACAACACGCGCGCCGTTAGCGGCATCGATCTGCGGCCGCAGCAGGTTGATCAACAAGAAGTGGCCCAGGTGATTGGTCGCAAATTGTTTTTCGATGCCGTTGACCTGCTCGAGTTTCGGCAGCGCCATGATGCCGGCGTTGGCGATACAGATATCGAGCGGGCGTCCGAGCTTGGCGATTTCCGCCGCGCAGGCGCGAATCGAATCCTGACTCTCGAGTTCGCACGCGAGGGGGATCGAACCGGGAACGTCGCGGCACGCCTCGGCAGACTTCGCGATGCTTCTGGCGGTACCGACGACAACGGCGCCACGTTGCGCGAGTACGCGCAATGTTTCGTTACCGATTCCCGAGTTGATACCGGTTACGAGAGCCAGCTTGCCCTTGAGGTCAGTGCCCGCGGTAACTTCCTGCGCGGTGCTGGATTTACCGAATTTCGGTGCTGTTTGTGCGTTCATGCTGCATCCGGCTCCACACTGACCGCGACCTCGGCTCGATACGCGCCGCCGCCTCGTTTTCGCGCGCTGGGCGCCCCGTCAACGGACGACCGATGCGGGAATCCAGCTGCCGTGGAATCCGTGCGGGATGCGGGGCAGTTCGATCGACGCAACGGGATTGCGGTCCATTGACTTGGCATCCATCACCACGAAGCGGCTCGAGTTCGTCGCGGCGTCGTACACGAACGTCATGAGATAGCCATCGTCCTCGCTCTTCGCACCGGCGGCCGGTACGAACACCGGTTCGCCCGGCACGCGGCCACGACCGAGATCGATCTGGGTGCGTGCGCCTTGCTGCCGGTCGTACTTCACGATGCTGCCGGACACGCTCGCCGGGTCGCTGCCGGACATGTCGGACATGCCCATCTCGTATCCGTAGCGGTGCTTCAATCCGATGACGCTGTCAGCGACGCGCGGAAATTCCCCGGGCCGGTCGTCGACCTGCTCCTCGCGCACCGTTCCTTTTTTGGTGTCGATCGTCCACCGCCACAGGTACGGGTTCGGGAAGTCCATCGCCGACTCGCGCCACATGTGGCTGAAGCGGGCCACGTCGAGCACGATGTTGTCGCCGTCTTCGTACGCGTTCATCGGATGGAAGACGTAGCAGGGGTTGATGTCGTACCAGCGCACGTCGGCATCGGTGCCGTTGCGCGGCATCACGCCGAGCCGCGCGGGATAGTTGTCATCCCAGCGGATCGGCATCTCGCCTTTCATCGCGAGCTGCAGATCGAACACGGCAGGCAGGTCCATGAAGATGACGTGATTACGAGTGACGTTGAAGTCGTGCATCATCGTCGGCCCGCCGACCGTGATGTTCTCGGTCTGTACCAGCTTGCCGTCGGCCGACACGCGCAGGTAACGCAGGTACGGCGACATCGCGGAATAACCGAACGCGAGCAGTTCGCCCGTCACCGGACAGATCTTCGGATGGGCCGTGAATGAGCCATTCAGCGCGCCGTTGAAATCCGTCGGACCGACCGTGCCGAGATCGCCGTCGAGCACGTACGGGAAGTGCCCCTCCTCGAGCGCGAGGATCTTGCCGGCGTGGCCGACCACGTGCGTGTTGGCTTTCGACGCCTTCATGTCCATGGCCACCGCCGGATCGAAAATGTTCAGCGACTGGTTGGCGATGAACGGGGTTTTTACGAAACGGTTGCGATACCACACCGCTTTGCCGTCGCGCAGCCGTACACCGTGAACCATGCCGTCGCCTAAGAACGGGTGCTCGCTGAAGCCGCTGAGCGGATTGGCGCCGTTGCGGACATAACGACCGTCCAACTCGCGCGGTATCGATCCGGTGACCTTGAGGTCGGTGAGCGTGCGTTCTTCGGTCAAAGGACGTCCGTTGCCACGCAGGTGTAGTGGAGTGCTTTCCGCGACGGCTGACATATTCAATACCCGATTCACAGTTGACGTGCCGCCATGGTAGTTGGCGTCACCGGATAAATCTACTCGTGGTAAATTAAACCGATGCCCGTTTCGAAGACGCCACATCGCCGTCGGCCCGCGACACCGAGACAACGTGGTCGGCCCGCAGGGCGGACCACGGTCGACGGTGTCATCGCAGATCGTGAGGCGCTGCTGGCCGCCGCCGAGAGGCTCATCCGGAGGCGGGGTCCGGATGTTTCGCTCGATGCGATTGCGGTCGAGGCCGGCGTGACCAAACCCACGCTGTACCGCGGGGTGGGACACCGCGACGCGCTGGTCAACGCGCTTGCACTGCGGCTGATGACGCGGATGACGGACGACGTCGCACAGATGGTCGACCGCGCCGAGGGTCCGCGTGATGCGTTGCGGCGTCTCGTTGCGGGCTACCTCAAACGCACCGCCAGTGATCGCCACCTGTACCTGTACGTCACAGCCGGCGGCGCCAGCGAAGCGCGCGTACAGCAGTCGTTGCTGCTCGCGGATGGCGTGGCGGGTCAGTTCGCGCAGCGCATCGCGGCCTACCGCACGGCGCGCGGCGCAGACCCGGCCGTCGCAACCGTCTGGTCCTAT
>CAYUMA010000407.1:0-2400 GCA_964445675.1 uncultured Pseudomonadales bacterium
CTACTACCTGAGTCCGTTCGCCGGCAAACGTCCCGCACCCGCCAAGACGCACTGGCTCACCGAGGAGCAGGATTGGACGCAGGCAGCGGAGCTCGGGATGCTCGCGCGTGTATTCAATCAGGACAGCTTCAACTTACCGCAAGTGCAGCGCGGCCTCGAAGCCGCGCAGTACGACTCGATCGCGCGCGCGCGTTATCAGGAAACAAAAATGCGTCACTACCACACTGTGCTCGAAAAATACCTGGCGGACTGAGGGTCGGCACAAAGCCGTACCGACGCGGATATTCGGTAGGCTCGGACGGCGGCGAACTGCTGAGTTTCAACAACGTGGTTCATTACGACACGCACGCCGGCAACCGCCGTCGTACGTGGACGCCGCTACCCAACTACCAGCTCGGTGAAGCGGTGTTCGCGCCACGCACCGGCGCGACGAAGGAAGGCGACGGTTATCTGATGGTGCTCGGCTTCAACGGCGCTACGCAGAAGAGCAACTTCTTCGTGCTACGCGCCGACGACATCGACGCCGGACCGGTCGCGACGGCGCATGGGCCGATCGGGATTCCTGCCGGTTTCCACGGATCTTGGGTCCCGGGGTACTGATCTCGGCTCCGTGAACGCCATCGTTGTAAGACGAGATGGTCCCGCGACCGCCCCCGCGATATTCATCGTTGCACGCGCAGTGCGATGAGGCGCATGTCGATCGCGCGGCGCACCTGTGGTGCGGCGACCTGGTGATCGAGCAATGCGAGGAACTCTTTGCGGTCGATGTCGGCCAGATCGAGTTCAGGCAGATGCGCAAAACGTCGGCCTTTGCGAGTTGCGATGTACAGGGTGTCCAACAACCCTTTTTCCGCAGTCGCGATGCCATAGGGCGGTTCGGTGTCGGACGTCACGATGCCTGCCTCCATCATCTGCGGCTTGATACGTATGAATTCGAAACGACGGATCGGAGTGGTCAGTGCGCGGGAATGTCCGGTGGTTGCCACCTGAATGCTCCCCGGAATTTGCGATAGGAGGCCGTGGCGGTGCATCGCGGTCAGGAACGACACGTATCCGTGCTCATTCGCGAGCAGAAACGGAACCGCCGCGTAGGCGGTGAAGTGCGGGTGCTCGGGCTGGCACCAAAGTCCGCGCGTGACGCGCACGATGCCGGAGCGAGTCGCGAGACGCGCGAGCGTTCGCGAGGCGGCATCGATGCGGGTATCGCACAACGCGGCATATTGGCGCGTCGTGAATATCGCGTGCCGCAAGAGGAACGCCGCCGGATTCATTCAAGTTGCCGTCATGCGCTTTCCAATACGCGGAGCAGCGTTTGGCCGATTTCGTTCCAGGTGTTTTCGGAGCCGAAGCGCTCGAGGTGTTCGGGTTCGAGGTAGTCGAGCACCTGTCCTTGATAGTCCGAGTAGCGCAACGCCAACAAGTTGTCTATTGCGCGTCGTCGTTCAGGTTCCGGTATTGAAGCGCTGACCTGAGCGGTGAGATGACCGCCGAGCCATAGTACGTACAGGTCGAACGCGTCACGGACTTGGATTTCGGCTCGGTGGGCGAGAGCGCTGATCTTCTGAAGTGCCGCGGATTGCGCAGGATAGTGCTGACAGGCGAACGCCAGACGCCGGTACGCTCTCGCGATCCCGGGATCGATCGTCTCGGTAATGTATTCGTGCTGGCTGCCGCGGCGGGAGAACTCCACCCTCGTCGGATAAACTTCGCCCGCCGTCGTGACCAGGCGTACGCGGAAGTGTTGTGTGGTCGTCGACTGCTTCGCTTTGCCGGGTTCGTTGATTCTCAGTTCGGATATGCCAAACGTCGCAAGCGAGCGGGCGAACGCCGGATCTTCCAGGATGCGATAGCCGTTCTTCTTCAAGGTTGCGACCGACCCGCCCAACACATCCAGGTCCATGTCCTCCGAGTACCGAGGGCTATTGAAAAAAAAGCGCAAGTTCGCGCCGCCCTTCAGCACGAAGAGTCGGATGTCCGTGATCTTCAGTAGCTTTTCTAGAAATAGAAAATGAAAGATCTCGCGTTGCTGACGATGGCTATACGGCACGGCCCATTAAGAATGTGAATTGACGATTTTGTCAATTCAAATGCATAAAACTAGATATCCAACTAGCGTCTGTTCCGATCGCAACCGTTGTTCCGCGGCGTAAATTTCGCGATCACGTCTGACGTCCGCCGCGGCTCGGCGACGGCCAGCCAGCCTCGGCGGACACGCGCACCAGCATCTGGTTCGTATCGAAATACACCTGCCAGTAGTGGTCGGGGTGCGTGTACGGACGTACGGCGATCACGGGGCCGGTGAGATTGACGTCGAGCAGATTGATCTCGCTCGCGGGTTCGGTGGCGACGTTGGGAATCGACTCGAGTGCGGCCTTGAAGCGCGCGATTGCATCGAGCGGA
>CAYUMA010000408.1:0-6362 GCA_964445675.1 uncultured Pseudomonadales bacterium
GGCTCGGCGATCGAGCGCGTGTCGTTGAAGATGTCCTTGATCGCGCCGCAGATTTCATCGTTGGTCACGACGATGACGGAGTCGACGCAGCGGCGCGCGATCTTGAACGTCTCCTTGCCGACCTGCGCCACAGAAGTGCCGTCAGCGAACAGATCGAGCGTCTCCTTGCGCAACTCGACGCGCCTGTTGGCCGCCAGCGCCGCCGCCATACACGCCGACCCGTCGGCCTCGACGCCGATGATCTTCACGTCCGGACGCAGGTATTTCACGTACGCGCCGATGCCGGAAATGAGACCGCCGCCGCCGACCGGAACGAAGATCGCGTGCAGCGGAGCGCTGTGCTGATTCAGGATCTCCATGCCGATGGTGCCTTGGCCCGCGATCACATCCGGATCGTCGAACGGATGCACGAACACGTAGCCGTGTTTGCTCAGCAGCTGCGTTGCGTGATCGCGCGCATCGTCGAAATTATCGCCGTGCAGTATCACGTGTGCGCCGTAATTCTTCACCGCCTCGACCTTGATCTCCGGCGTATTGCGGCCCATCACGATGTGCGCGCGAATGCCGAGGCGGTTCGCGGCGAGCGCGACACCTTGCGCATGATTGCCCGCCGACGCGCACATCACGCCGCGCGCGCGATCCTCCGCCGAGAGCTGCGCCATCTTGTTGTATGCTCCGCGCAGCTTGAACGAGAACACCGGCTGCAGGTCCTCGCGCTTCAGGAACACACGATTGCCGACGCGGCTCGACAGCGCACGCGCTTCGTGCAGCGGCGTTTCTAACGCCACGTCATAGACGCGCGAAGCCAGGATCTTCTTGACGTAGTGTTCGAACATCGGATTGTCGATCGCGAAGGCCGGGCCATACTAAAGGGGGAGTCCAATGCCGTCCACACGAACGCCCGCGCAAACGCGCGCAGAGGAATTCAAACGCGACGCAGCGGACGCCGCGATCGCGCTGATCAAACCGCGGCTGCGCAACGACAGCATCGTTGGCGTCGGCACCGGTTCGACGACGAATCACTTCATCGACGCCTTAGCGCCACTGCGTGGTCTTTTCGATGCGGCGGTCGCGAGTTCGGAGGCGACCGCGCAACGATTGCGCCACCACGGCATCGCGGTGATCGATCTGAACGCGGCGAAGGAAGTGATCGTGTATATCGACGGCGCCGACGAAGTCAACGCGCACCGACAGCTCGTTAAAGGCGGCGGCGGCGCGTTGACGCGCGAGAAGATCGTCGCTGCGTCCGCGAACGAATTCATCTGCATCGTCGACGAAAGCAAGCTCGTCGATCTGCTCGGCGCGTGTCCGGTGCCGGTCGAGGTCATACCGAGCGCGCGTGGCCTCGCGGCGCGCGCGCTGGTAGGGCTCGGCAGCACGCCGGTTTACCGCGACGGCGTCGTCACCGACAACGGCAACATCATCCTCGACGTGCACGGACTCGACCTGACGAATCCGCTCGCGATGGAGGAGCGCATCAACAACATCGTTGGCGTCGTTTGCAACGGGATTTTCGCGGCGCAGGCGGCGGATATCGTGATCATCGCGGGGCCTCAGGGGATTCGAACGATGCCGTGATGGTCGGGGCGAACAGCTTGCCCGGATTCATCACGCCACTGGGATCGAAGACCCGTTTCATCGCGCGCATCGCCGCAACTTCCGCGTCACTGCGCGTGTAGCTCAAGAAATCCCGCTTGAGCAGTCCCACGCCGTGTTCGGCCGAGATGCTGCCGCCGTGACGCTGCACGATCTCGAAGATGCGCGGACTGATGTGGTGGCAGCGTTCGAAAAATGCGGCGCCGTCGAGTGCTGCGGGTTTCAGGATGTTGAGATGCAGGTTGCCGTCACCGATGTGACCGTACCAGCACACTTCGAAATCGGGGTACGCAGCGGTGACGATGCGATCGACCTCTTCGAGGAATCCGGGCACGGCGGCGATGCGCACCGACACGTCGTTCTTGTACGGCGTATACGGCGCGATGCTCTCGGAGATGCCTTCGCGCAGTTGCCACAGATCTTTCGCCTGCGTTTCGCTTTGCGACTGCACCGCGTCGGTCACCCAACCTGTTTCGACACAGGCTTCGAACACTGCGGCCGCGGCTGCGTTCATCGATGCATCGAATTCGACCAGTGCATAGAAGGCAGCGGGTGTGGTCAGCGGCCGGCGCAGTTTTCGATGCGCCAGCACTTTCGTCAGCGCGAGTTCGGAGAAGAACTCGAACGCAGACAGTTCGATGTTCTGCTGGAAACGCGCGAGCACGGCGAGCACGTCCTGAAAGCGCGGCACACCGAGCACCATCACGGTCTGCGGTTCCGGCGCGGTCGCGAGTTTCATCTGGGCTTCGACAACGAAGCCGAGCGTGCCCTCGGCGCCGATGAACAAATGGCGCAAGTCGTAACCCGTTGCGTTCTTGACGAGTCCGCGGTTCAGCTCGAGCACGTCACCGGTCCCGGTCACGACCGTGAGGCCCGCGACCCAATCGCGCGTGAGTCCGTAACGGATCACTTTGATGCCGCCCGCGTTGGTCGAGACGTTACCGCCGATCTGACTCGACCCGCTCGACGCGAAGTCGACCGGATAGAACAAGCTGCGCTCCGCCGCATACTGCTGCAGCACCTGCGTCACGACGCCGGCCTGACAGCGCACGATGCGATCGGCCGGATCGAACGCGAGGATTTTGTTCATCCGATCGAACGACACGACGATTTCGCCGTTGCCGGCGACCGCGCCGCCCGACAACCCCGTTCTGCCGCCCGACGGCACGAGGCCATAACCGTTGGCACGCGCAAGACGGACGAGCGCGACCACTTCGTCGATCGATTCGGGAAACACGACTGCGCGCGGCGCGACAGTGAAGCTGCGTGTCCAGTCGCGCCCCCAATGCGCGAGGCTATCGGCGTCGGTCTTCACCCGGTTCGATGAGAAGATCTCATGCAGTGCATCGATCATGGTCCGGACCAGAAACTTCGCGGCCGGCTAGTATAGCCGCCTCTTTTAGAGTCCCCAGCGGGACCGAGCGTGAACGCATGAGCCAGACATCGTTCGACAAAGCCAAGATCAAAATCCTGCTGCTCGAAGGCGTGCACGCCTCCGCAGTCGCGACGTTCAAGGCCGCGGGTTATACGAATCTCGAACTCGCCACCGGCGCGCTGCAGGGCAGCACACTCGCGGCCGCGCTTGCGGACGTTCACATGCTCGGCATCCGCAGCCGCACGCAGCTGAACGCGGAGGCACTCGCCGCGGCGCGCCGGTTGCTCGCCGTGGGTTGTTTTTGTATCGGTACTAACCAGGTGGACCTGACGGCTGCGATGCGTGGCGGCGTGCCGGTCTTCAACGCGCCGTTCTCGAATACGCGCAGCGTCGCCGAACTCGTGCTCGCCGAAGCGGTGCTGTTGCTGCGCGGCGTGCCGGAAAAACATGGACTGCTGAAGCAGGGCATCTGGCAGAAGAGCGCGGCGACGAGTTTCGAAATCCGCGGCAAAACGCTGGGTGTCGTCGGCTACGGCAATATCGGCAGTCAGCTCGGCGTGCTCGCCGAAGGGCTTGGCATGCACGTGCTGTTCTATGACGTCGTCAAGAAATTGAATCTCGGCAATGCGCGCCAAGTCGACTCGCTCGACGAGTTATTCGCCGCGAGCGACGTCGTGACTCTGCACGTGCCGGCAACGCCGGCGACGCACAACATGATCGACGCAGGCGCGATTGCCCAGATGAAGAAAACCGCGGTGCTGATCAATGCGTCGCGCGGCGACGTCGTCGACATCGACGCGCTCGCCTCCGCGCTGAAAGAGAAGCGCTTGCTCGGCGCCGCGATCGACGTGTTTCCCGAAGAACCGACATCGAACAACGAACCGTTCGTCTCGCCGCTGCTCGGTTGCGACAACGTCTTGCTGACGCCGCACATCGGCGGCAGCACGCTGGAGGCGCAGGAGAACATCGGCTTCGAAGTGGCAGAAAAGCTCGTGCGCTATTCGGATAACGGTTCGACGCTGCCGGCGGTCAACTTTCCCGAGGTGTCATTGCCGGCGCATCCGGCGAGTCACCGCTTGTTGCACATTCATCGGAACATCCCGGGTGTGTTGTCGCGGATCAACGCGGTGTTCGGCACGATCGGCGTGAACATCGCCGCGCAGTATCTGCAGACGAACGCGGAGATCGGGTATGTCGTGATCGACGTCGAAGCGGAGCACAGTCAGGCGGCGCTCGAGAAGTTGCGGGAGGTCGAGGGGACGATCAGGACGCGGGTGTTGTTCTGAGCGCGCGCTGCCACTCAAAACGTTCAACTTGGATTGATAGGCCTACATGAGAAGGCTAAGATAGCCTCATGGAAAAGGCGACGATCTCTCAACTGAAAAACAGCCTGAGCGCTTACCTCAAGAAGGTACGCGGCGGCCAGACTGTGTTGATCCTCGATCGCAACGAACCGATTGCTGTGCTGGAACGCGTCAACGCTAACGAGCGCCCCGAGGGCCGCCTCGCGCGGCTCGAGCAGGCCGGAGCCATCCGGCGCTCACACACCGCTCGGCCGCTCGAAGCGCTGGCGACCACGAAACCTCCCAAGTCCAAGAAGAGCGTGCTTGCGGCACTCCTCGAAGAGCGGCACGAAGGGCGATGAAATTCTGGGATTCGTCGGCGGTCGTCGCGTTGCTGGTCGACGAGTCCGACCAGAAGCGGGCGCGCGCCTGGCTCGATCAGGATGAAGCGATGCTGGTTTGGTGGGCGACACCCGTCGAATGCGTGTCGGCGATTGCCCGCCGCGAACGCGATGGCTCGCTCGACTCTGCCGCGACGCGCATCGCGATCGCACGATTGCGCGCGCTCTCGGCGCAGTGGCATGAAATCGTGCCGAGCGCCGCGCTTCGAAGCATCGCAGAGCGCGTTCTTCGAGTGCATCCGCTTCGCGCCGCCGATGCACTACAACTCGCCGCCGCGCTTGTTGCGGCAGAGCAGGATCCGCCCAGCCTCGAATTCGTGAGTTTGGACGATCGGCTCAACGAGGCGGCAACGAAGGAAGGCTTCATCGCGGCATAGGCGCGCACCCATCGGCCGAGTGATCAGCGTTCAATCTTCGACCCCGATCCAAACAGTTGGGCGATGGCGCCGTCTCGATGACGGGTCCGCACACACGCGCGCAATGTGCCAACAGCTCCAGCTCACTTCGGATGGACACACGGGGCGCACTCTAGGTTAGTGCGCAAGTTTGGGTGACTTCGGTAAGCTTCCCTCGATCCAACCTCAACGGGCACACGCAGAGACAATCATGGCCAACTACAACCCCTTCCTGCGCGGCGTCTACCCCGCGGGGACACGATCGTTTCAGTGGCGCGACGAAACCCGCGATCGTGTGCTGCCGGTCGACGTCTGGTACCCGACCGACGAGGCGTTCCGGGGACAGGACCTCGACCCCGCGACCCAAGACAGCACTGAGATGATCCCAGGATTTCCGGCCGTGGCGCAGCAGGCCGTGCGCGACGCGACGCCGCTGGAGACGACGTGGCCGCTCATTGTGTTTTCGCACGGCTTCGGCGGTGGACGACGCCAGTCCACCTTCTACTGCACGCACCTCGCGAGCCACGGCTACCTGGTCGCAGCGATGGACCACGTCGGCAATACCCTCGCCGATATGCTCGCCGGCAACAGCCCCGCTGACGACCCGGTTGTGGTGCGTACCTTCATGCGCGATCGCCCCGCGGACTGCAGCTTTGTCATTGATCGCATGCTCGCAGGTGCAGCGGGCCCGCACGCCGATCCTGGTCGCATCGGCATCACGGGGCACAGCTTCGGCGGCTGGACGTCGCTGATGACGGCGGGCACAGACGACCGCATCCGCGCGGTCGTCGCCCTTGCGCCCGCCGGCGGACGCAACCCGGATGGCGAGGCCGCCGATTTCGCGGCCGGCCTTGACCTGAATTAGGGTCGCGAGGTCCCGGTACTCATGCTGGTCGCGGAACGCGACATGACGCTACCCCTTGCGGGCATGCGTGACCTGCACACGCGGATCACGTCGCCACACAGGACGGTCGTGCTTGGCGATGCTGAGCACTTCCACTTCTGCGACAACGTCGAGCAGACCCACGACGGCTTCCGGATGATGATGAAGGGCCGAGTACCCGACGACCTGCTCGCGCGGATGCAGCCGTCGAGCGACTACTGCTCGGGCGAACAGGCGTACGACTTCAACCGCAGCCTGGGGCTGGCCCACTTCGATGCGTTCCTGAAGCACGACCCCGCGGCGCGGGCACTGCTCGAAGGCGATCTCGTCAGCATGCTCGCGGCACAGTCGATCCGCAGCTCGCTGCTCTGAGGTCCCGCTGCACGCGGTGGCTGGCAAGCCACGGCGTGGGCGCCGTCGCGACCTTTG
>CAYUMA010000409.1:0-2821 GCA_964445675.1 uncultured Pseudomonadales bacterium
GTCGGCCAGGCGTTGCAGCAGCGCGTGCCGTCGATCCGGCGGCTCGCGCGCGAGATGATTGCGCAGTGGGACGCGGGCGATGCGCATCATGTCGTCAACGCCGACGGTTCGCGAACGGTCGAACTCGGCCGCGCGTTCGCGAACGAATTTCCGTTCCGGGTCGTGTGTCAGGTGCTCGGTTTCCCCGACGACGCGCGCGACGCGTTTTTCTACTGGTACAACTCGATGATGTCGGGGCTCGGTGGTTCCGAAAAACACCGGCAGGGACTCGAAGCGCGGCAACACCTCGAAGACTACGTCGAGCGCATCGTCGAGGCGCGTCGCGTGCAGCCGACATATCTGCTCGACGAAGCCGGCAACACGATTGGCAAGGACATCATCTCGAAACTGTGCGAGAGCCAGCTCGACGGTGACTATCTGTCGACCGAGGAGATCACGTCGAACATCGCACTGATCGTCGGCGGCGGCGGCGAGACGACGCGCGGGGCGATCCTGAACATGTGGTATCTGCTGTTGCAGCATCCGCAGCAATTCGAGCGCGTGCAGCAAGATCCCGCGCTGTGGGATGCGGCGTTTCACGAGACGTTGCGGCACTCGACGTCGATCGGCGGTCAGCCGCGCCACAACACGTACGCCGTCGAAATGCACGGCGTGCACATTCCGGCCGGCTCGTTGATCCACATGGTCGACGTCTCGGCGAATCACGACGAACGCAGCTTCGAAGCGCCGGAGCGGTTCGACATCGGCCGCGCTGATCTCTACAGCGGCAAGCTGCTGCGCAGCGGTTACCGCAAAGAGGGCCGCTGCAGCCACATGGCGTTCGGCGTCGGGCCGCACCTGTGTCCGGGCGCGTGGATCTCGCATCAGGAATCGGTGACGGGATCGCAGATCCTGCTCGAGCACATGAGGAATCCCCGTCTCAACGTCGCGCGGATGCCAAAGGACGTCGACGGCGTGAGCCTCGCGCCGATCGGACTCGGCGCAATCGCCCAGTTGTGGATCGACTACGATGCCGCTTGAAGGCGACTCCAGCGTCACAATCGGCCACAACGGCGTCGCGATCGTCCGTCGCGATGGCCACGCAAAACAATTTCGGACGTACGAGATTCACCAACGCCGGCGCGTCGGCGAAGCCACCGAGGCGATCCGGCCGCGCGCGCTGATCTCGCGCGAGTTCCAACGCGACCCGTATCCGACGCTCGCGACGCTGCGCGAATTGCAGCCGTGCTATCGCGACTGGCTCGGCAACGCCTACTGGATTACCCGCTACGACGACGTGACGTCGGTATTCGTCGACGCCGCGAATTTCGCGAGCCGTTCGAAGCGTTATTTCTACGGACTCGATGCGATCGGCCGCGACCTGCGCGCCGAAGCGGCGGTGGAGCGCCACCACGAACGGACATTCGACGCGCACACCGCCGACGTCGCGGCCGCGCTCGTCGCCGAGATGACGCGGCGCGGCAGCGCCGATATCGCGAAGCAGTTTGCCGCGCGCCTGCCGCTCGAACTGCTGGTGCGCGAATGGGGCATCGAACAGGCCGACCAAGCCGGGTTCGTCGAGCGCTGCTGGCGGATGCAGCGCGGCGTACAGGCACATGCGGCGATGGAGCGGACTGGGCGTGCCGCGTTCGCCGAACTGGTCGAGTACTTGCGGCCGCTGCTCGACGAACGCCGCGTGCACCCGCGCGACGATCTGGTCTCGGTCATCGCTGCACTCGATCTCCCCGCGGGAGGAGCCACCGCGGAAGACCTTGTCGCGACGTTGCTCGAAAGTGATCACGAGACCCTGCACGGGGCGCTTGCGAATCTGTGGTTTCTGCTGCTGACACATCCGGCCGAACTCGCGCGCGTTCGCGCTGGCCGCGAGGAAGCGCGCCTGATGAAACTGGCATACCTCGAAGCGGTGCGGCACTCGACGCCGGTGATCGCCGCGCAGCGCTTCGCGCGGCACGAGGTCGAACGCTTCGGTATCGTCATTCCAGAGGGTGCGCTGGTCGTCTGCGCGGCGGCCGCGGCGAATCGGGACCCGCGCGTGTTCGAAAACCCTGACGAGTTCAGCGTGGGGCGGCGCGATCTGACCCAGCGCGAACCGCGCGGCATGTATCGCGCCGACGGGCTCGCGTCGGGCATCACGTTCGGCCTCGGCGCACCGTCGAAACGCCCCGCGGTGCCGGAAGACCGCGCTCGCTCGCTCTATGCGATCACGCGCGATGCAGCGGTCGCGGCGAGCAAGCGTCTGCTGGAAGACCTACCGAATCTCGCGCTCGCACCGGGCGCGACGCCGCGACTCGAAAGCCTGGCACCGGGCACGATGCACACCTGCTGGCAGCTGCCGGTGGTGTTCTGACGCGCGATCGATCACAGCACCAGTGTGGGAGCGATTTATTAATCGAGATGGTCGCGGCGACTCGATCGGAAATCGCGATTTTGAAATCGCTCCCACGAGTGGTGACTCCAGCCAGCGCGCGTCATCCCGTGACCGTGCGATGCGCAGGCCGGCGCGGGCCGAGCGCGACCGCTTCGCCCGGCCACACACCGACGTTCTCCCCGGTGCGTCCGTCAGGACCTTCTTCGAGCAATGTGATGAGCAGCGCCGCGACCGCCTCGCTCCGGAGCCGCGCGGCGCCGGCCGCGACGCCGGCGGCGATCTGCGCGTGCAGCATCGGCGTGTCGGTCGGCCCGACGCACAGCGCGTTTACGCGCACGCGCTTGCGGGCCAGGGCCAGCGCCCACGCCTGTACAAAACCGTTGAGCGCCCACTGCGACGCGGTGTAGAGATCGGTGTCGGCCGGGTTCGTCGGCGCGGACTTCGCCGGCAACA
>CAYUMA010000410.1:0-3185 GCA_964445675.1 uncultured Pseudomonadales bacterium
TCGATTACACCGTCACGCCGATGCTCGACCGCACACCGCCGCAATTGCTGTTGGAAATTCTGCCGCTCGATCGATTGTTGCGGATCAACCGCGACGACCACCACGCGTCGGTACAGGAAACCACGCGCAAACTGGTCCGCGGCCTCGCGCACGAGATCAAGAATCCGCTCGGCGGGATCCGTGGCGCCGCGCAACTGCTGCAACGCGAACTGCAAACCGAACGCCAGCGCGACTACACGCGGATCATCATCGAGGAAGCGGATCGGCTGCGAAATCTGGTGGATCGGATGCTCGGGCCGAGCCAGGTGCCGAAGCTCGTGCCGGTCAACATTCATCAAGCGCTCGAACGCGTCATCTCGCTCCTGGAAGCCGAAGCACCGGGACAGATTCGTTTTGTGCGCGACTACGACCCGAGCCTGCCCGAAGTCGAAGCCGACCTAGAGCAATTGATCCAGGCCCTGCTCAATATCGTGCGCAACGCGCAGCAGGCGCTCGAGAAGACCGACGCGCCGCAGATCCGCCTCTGCACGCGGATCATCCGCCAGTTCACGATCGGTGCGACGCGCCACCGCATGGTGCTGCGGCTCGACATCGCCGATAACGGACCCGGCATTGCGCCGGACCTGTTCGACCGCATGTACTACCCGATGATCAGCGGCCGCGCGGACGGCTCCGGTCTAGGCCTGTCGATTGCTCAGAGCATCGTCGGACAACACGGCGGACTCATCGAATGTGAATCAAAACCCGGGGCTACCGTGTTCACCATTTATCTGCCACTGGAGCAGTCGCATGGCAAATAACAACGTCTGGGTCGTCGACGACGACCGCTCGATCCGCTGGGTGCTCGAACGCGCTCTCGAACAGGCCGGCATGACGACGCTGTCGTTCGACAACGGCGACGCAATGCTGCAGCGCCTGGCGCGCGAGCAGCCCGACGTGATCATCACCGACATCCGGATGCCGGGCATCGACGGCATCGATCTGCTCAAGAAGGTGCATCACGACCTGCCGCAGCTGCCGGTCATCATCATGACCGCGCATTCCGATCTCGAAAGCGCCGTCAGTTCGTACCAGACCGGCGCGTTCGACTATCTGCCGAAACCGTTCGATGTGGACGACGCGATGGCGATGGTGCGACGCGCGGTCACGCATGCGCACGAGCAACAAGGCTCGGAACCGGTGCAGGAGGATGTCGGCCCCACTGAAATCATCGGCCAGGCGCCTGCGATGCAGGAGGTGTTCCGCGCAATCGGGCGCTTGTCGAATTCGAACGTCACGGTGCTGATCAACGGCGAGTCCGGCAGCGGCAAGGAACTCGTCGCGCGCGCGCTGCACCGCCACAGCCCGCGCGCCGCGCAGACATTCATTGCGCTGAACATGGCCGCGATCCCGCGTGACCTCGTCGAGGCGGAACTGTTCGGCCACGAAAAAGGCGCGTTTACCGGCGCGGCGCAACAACGCATCGGACGCTTCGAGCAGGCTAACGGCGGTACGCTGTTTCTCGACGAAATCGGCGACATGCCGGCCGAGACGCAGACACGGTTGTTGCGCGTACTCGCCGATGGCGAGTTTTATCGTGTCGGCGGCCACTCGCCGGTACGGGTCGATGTCCGCATCATCGCCGCGACGCACCAGAACCTCGAACGCCTCGTCGAGCAGGGTTCGTTTCGCGAAGACCTCTACCATCGACTCAACGTGATCCGCATTCATTTGCCGCGCTTGACGCAGCGGCGCGAGGACATTCCGCTGCTCGCCCGACACTTTCTCAAAGCCGCAGCCGCAGAACTCGGTGGCGAGACGAAGGTGTTGCGCGCCGAAACGGAGCAGTACCTCGCCTCATTGCCGTGGCCCGGCAACGTGCGTCAGCTCGAGAACACGTGTCGCTGGCTGACGGTGATGGCGTCGGGGCGCGAGGTCTACGTGCAGGACCTGCCGCCGGAACTGCGTGCGGCGGAACCCACGAATACACCGACCAGCGACTGGGAAGCGGCGCTTGCGCGCTGGGCGCACGCGGAACTCGCCGGTAATCGCGGCGAAGGCAGCGCGCCGCTGCTCGACACGGCGATCCCACGGTTCGAGCGGATCGTCATTGAAGCGGCGCTCGCGCGCAGCGGCGGGCGCCGGCGCGATGCATCGATTCTGCTCGGTTGGGGCCGCAATACGCTGACGCGCAAGATGAAGGAACTCGACATGAAGGCGGCGGGCGACTGACCCGCGCGCCTTCACGCGTCCGTTGGGACACTCAGAGTTTTGCGATCACCTCGTCGCCGAGCCACTTGATCGACGTGACCGGGTCGGCCGGATTGACGAACGTCGTCACGCGCGCAACGCCGAGATCCTCGAGGCGTTTGAGCGAATCGAGTCCCGCCTGCGGCGCCCACATCGTCGTGATCTCGATATCGGCATAGTTGCGCCCGACCTTCTTGCACGCCGACTTCAGCTCGCCAAGTGCGTCACTCAGCGCGGCCGGATCGGTGATCGGCGCGAACCAGCCGTCGCCGACGGTCGCGATCCGTTCGTAGATCTTGCCTTTTGCGCCGCCGATGATCACCGGCACGTGCGGCTTCTGCACCGGCACCGGGTAGCTCTTGAAACCGTGCCAGTTCAGGAAATCGCTGTCGTGTTCGACCACGTTGCCGGACCAGACCTTCTTCATCGCCACAACATAGTCGTCGAAGCGCGCGCCGCGGCGTTCGAACGGCGTGCCCATCGCGACAAATTCTTCCTGCAGCCAGCCGATGCCGACACCGAGCATGAACCGGCCGTTGGAGACGAGATCGAGGCTCGCCGCCTGCTTCGCGAGCAGCAACGGACTCGTCTGCGACAGGATGTTGACGCCGGTGCCGAGCCGGATCTTCTGCGTCTGGGTCGCAATCGCGGTCAGCGCGATCAGCGGATCGATGAAATTCGTCTCCGGCGTCGCACCCATCTTGCCGTTCGGGCTGTACGGGTACTTCGATTTGTAGTCGACGGGCACGATGACGTGTTCGAACGTCCACACCGACTCGAAGCCGGCGGACTCGGCGAGTTGTGCCATGCCAATCATCTGCGCGGCATTCGCAACGCCGATGTTTACTGGAATCAAACCAACTTTCATTCGAACGTTCCTCTGCAGGTTTTGTTGCAGTCTAATCGATTGCCGGTGCGCCGCGCCGCTGTCACGACACAAGGTTCTTGCATGATCG
>CAYUMA010000411.1:0-5137 GCA_964445675.1 uncultured Pseudomonadales bacterium
CGGCATCGCGCAGGCGTTGATCGGCGCGCCTGAGCTGATCATCGTCGACGAACCGACCGCGGGGCTCGATCCCGCCGAACGGCGCCGCTTCCATAACCTGCTCGCGCGCATCGGTGAAGACGTCGTCGTGATTCTGTCGACGCACATCGTCGAAGACGTCAGCGACCTGTGTACACGCATGGCGATCATGGCGGGGGGCCGCATCCTCGTCGAAGGCGAGCCGGCGGCGTTGATCGACAAGCTCGCGGGGCGGCTGTGGAAACAGATGGTCGCGCCCGCGGACGTCGCTCTCTTGCGCGAACGCTTGCCGATCGTGTCGACGCGACTGGTCGCCGGGCGTACCGAGATTCGCGTGGTCGGCAGCGAACGGCCCGACAATCTAGATCCGGCCGAGCCGACACTCGAAGACGTCTACTTCGCAACGCTCGCGCAGCACGGCGTCAACGTCGTGCTCGATTGACGCTGACGCCAGCCATGTTCACCGAGATTTTTCGCTTCGAGTGCCGCCATCAACTGAGCAGTCCGCTGTTCATCGCCATTTCGCTGTTCTTCTTCCTGCTCGCGTTCATGGGCATGGCGAGCGAGGACGTGCAGATCGGCGGCGGCACCGACAACCTGAACCTGAACGCACCGTTCGCGGTGATCCAGACGCACTTCGTCTTCAGCGTCGTCGTGATGTTCGCGATCGTCGCGTTCGTTGCAGCACCGCTGACGCGAGATCGGGAGCAAAAAACCGAAGAAACGCTGGTCGCGACCGGCGTCGGCGCGATGCCGTTCCTGTTCGGGCGCATCTGCGGTGGTTTCCTGTTTGCGTTCGCTGCCGCCTGTGCGGCCGTGTTGGGAACGCTCGTCGCGTCGTTCATGCCATGGCTCGATCCGCAACGAATCGCCGCGTTCGACGCCGCGCCGTATTGGTTCTCCGTCTGGGCCGTGATGTTGCCGAACGTACTGATCATGGGCAGCTTCGTCGTGGTCGTTGCGGCGTTGACGCGTTCGTTGCTCGCGTCCTACACCGTGCTCGTCGCGGCGCTGATCGCGGAAATCGTCGTCGGCGCGAACACGGATCAGGAAACGATCAGCCGGATGGCGCTGATCGATCCATTCGGAGTGATCGCGTTTGGCGACGTCACGCGTTACTGGACGGTATTCGAAAAAAACACGCTCGTGCCCGCGGTCACCGGCACGCTGCTCGTGAATCGGTTGCTCTGGCTGTCGCTCGCTGCCGCGGCGCTGGGGGTCGCGGCGTGGCGATTTCAGTTTGCAGAACGCGTGCGGCGCGTGCGGCGTCGCAACGTCGTCGCCGACGCCGCGCCGGCATTTGCAGCTCATTCGGCAGGGCTTGCACCACCGCGCGTCACGCCGGTGTTCGATGCAGCGCTGATCGGAAAGCAGCTGCTGTCGCAGATTCGTATGGACTTGCGCGGTGTGCTGAAAAGCGCGCCGTTCTACGTGATTCTCGTGTTCGGGATGGTCAACGTCCTCAGCGGATTTTTCGGCGCGATCTCACAGTTCTTCGGCACGCCGGTGTTGCCGGTCACGCGGATCATGCTGAACGTCGTCGACGGCAGCTACGTCTTCATCGTGTTCATCATCATCGTGTATTACACCGGCGAACTCGTGCACCGCGAACGCCAGAGCGGTGTCGCCCAATACGTCGGCGCCGCGCCATTCGCCAACGGGATCATGGTGGCGGCCAAAGTCGCGGCGATGTGGTTCATCGTGACGATGCTGCTCGCGGTCGTGATGGTCACATCGATCGCGGTGCAGGCCGGCCATGGGTATTTTCGGTTTGAACCGCTGCGCTACGTCGTTGGCTTGTTCGTCGTTCACGGCTGGTCTGCGTATCTGTTCTGTGTGCTCGGCGTGTGCATTCAGAGCATGGTCGGCAACAAATTCCAGGGGATGCTGATTCTGATCGCGCTGGACCTCGGGATCGACGCGATGGACAGCGCCGGCTTCGAACACGTGTTGTACCAGATGGGCGTTCCGGGGGCGCCGCTGTCGGACATGAACGGCTGGGGGCACTTCGTACAGCCGATGTTGACCGTCGGCGCGTACTGGTCGCTGCTGATGGTGTTGGTCGGCGTCGCGGCGCACCTCTTCATGAATCGGGAGATTCCGCAGGACTGGCGCGGGCGATTCGCGATTGCGCGTTCGCGCTTCACGCCGTTGGTCGCAAGCGTCACTGTGATCGTGATCGCGCTCGCGGCCGCGCTGGGCGGTTGGATCTTCTACAACACGAACGTGCTGAACCACTACGAAACCGGCGCCGAACGTGAGGCGCTGCAGGCGGACTATGAAAAACGCTACAAGCAGTATCAAACGTTGCCGATGCCCGAGGTGATCGACCTCGATACGACGGTCGACATCTTTCCGGCCGAGCGTCGCGTAGAGAGTCGCGGGACGGCAGTGCTCGAGAACGTGCACGCACAACCGATCAGCGAGGTCGATCTGCAGATTTCGCGGCTGTTGACGATCAACAGCATCGACATTCCGAACAGCACCGAGATCGAAGCCGATCCAACGCGCGGTTACTACCGCTTCGCCTTGAAGGAACCGTTGGCGCCTGGCGCATCGATGTCGATCGCGTGGGACCTGTCGTGGCGTAATCCGGGCTTCGTCAATTCGGGCGCGACGACGCGCGTGGTCGAAAACGGCACGTTCGTCGACAACCGCGAGATCATGCCGGCGATCGGGTACGACCCCTCGATCGAATTGACCGACAACAACAAACGCCGCAAATACGGCCTCGGACCCGTCGAACGGCTGCCGAAATACGCGAGCGTCGCCGTCGACGGGCCGAACCAGATGGGTATCCACAAACGCACCGCCTTTCATACGATCGTCAGCACCAGCGCGGATCAGATTGCGGTTGCGCCCGGATATCTCGTGTCGGACCGCATCGACGGCGGGCGGCGCTACTTCGAGTACCGGATGGATGCACCGATCTGGCCGTTTGTCGCATTCCAGTCGGCCCGCTACGCGGTCGCGAACGATCGTTGGAACGACGTCGCGCTGCAGGTCTTCTATCACCCCGAGCACGAGTTCAACGTGGCGCGGATGCTCGAAGCGTCAAAGCAGTCACTCGACTATTTCACCCGCGAATTCTCGCCGTACCAGTACCGGCAGTTCCGTATTCTCGAGTTTCCGGCGTACGAGAAGTTCGCACAGTCGTTCGCCAACACGATTCCGTATTCCGAAGGCATCGGGTTCATCGCGAACCTGAAGGACCCCAAGCACATCGACTACGTGTTTTACGTCACCGCGCACGAGCTCGCGCATCAGTGGTGGGCGCACCAGTTGATCGGCCGGCGCGCCCAGGGCTCGACGTTGCTCGTCGAGACATTGGCGCAGTACTCGGCACTGATGGTGATGGAGCACGAGTACGGCGCAGCGCACATGCGTCGATTCCTGAAGTACGAACTCGACAATTACCTGACGAATCGCGGCGGTGAACGGATCGAGGAGTTGCCGCTGAAGCTGGTCGAGGATCAACCGTACGTGCACTACCGCAAGGGTAGCCTCGCGATGTACGCCCTGAAGGATGCGATCGGTGAAGACGCCGTCAATCGGGCGCTGCGCAACATGCTCGCGCGGTACGCGCCCGACGGCGCGCCGTTTCCATTGTCGGGCGACCTGATCGACGCGTTTCGCGCCGAAGCACCCGCCGACAAACAGGCGCTGATCACGGCGCTCTTCGAAAAGATCACGCTGTGGGATCTGAGCGTCACTGATGCGCACGTCGCGCCGACCGACGATGGGCGTTATCGGGTCACTATGTCGGTGGCGACACGGCAGTTCGAGGCCGATGGGGCGGGGCGTGAGGTTGAAGTGCCGCTCGACGTATGGCTCGACGTCGGCGTCTTCGGCGCGGCATCGGACGACCTCGGCGAAAACGATCTGCCGCCGCCGCTCGTCATCGAGAAGCGCCATTTCGACGTGGCTTCGTCGACGCTCGAGTTCATCGTCGATGAACGCCCGGCGCGCGTCGGCATCGATCCGTACAACAAGCTGATCGACCGCAACCCCGACGACAATCTGAAGACTGTCGCGACGCACTAGGGGGTGGATTTGATTGGACGCAGTTGTCATCGTGCGCTGAGCGGGCCGGTGTTCCCAGAATGGACGAATCCAATCGAGTAGCGGCGCATCGCGCGATCGAGGACACGCATCGCGCGATCGAGTTGGTCGCGCGCCAATCGTATGGCCGCCTCGTCGCCTACCTGTCGGCGCGTACACGCGATGTCGCCGGCGCCGAGGACGCGCTCGGCGATGCACTGATCGCGGCACTGACGACGTGGCCGCGCGATGGGCTGCCGCAATCGCCCGAGGCGTGGCTGCTAACGACCGCACGGCGTCGCTTGATCGACCGTGCGCGCCATCAGCAGATGCGCGATCGAAGTGCGGCGACGATCGAGATTCTCGCGGACGGCGCGAGTGAAGTCGCAACATCGGATCCATTTCCCGACGAGCGGCTGAAGCTGCTGTTCGTATGCGCACATCCCGCGATCGATGCGTCGATTCATACGCCGTTGATGTTGCAGACGGTGCTCGGCCTCGATGCCGCCGCGATTGCGCGCGCGTTCGTCGTCGCACCGGCGACGATGGGGCAACGGCTCGTGCGCGCAAAAGCCAAGATTCGCGATGCGGCGATTGCGTTCGAGATTCCGGCGGCAAACCAGTTGCCGGCGCGCCTCGACGCCGTGCTGCGCGCGATCTATGCGGCGTACGGCAGCGGCTGGGAAGACGCGGCGGGCATCGCGGCGCGCGCGCAGAACCTCGTCGACGAAGCGATCTGGCTCGCGCGCGCGTTGAAGGAGCTGATGCCGGACGCTGCCGAAGTGCGCGGATTGCTCGCGTTGATGCTGCATTGCGAAGCGCGCCGGCCCGCGCGCCGCTCGGCCGAGGGTCGCTTCATCGCGTTGTCGCAGCAGGATCCGCAGCGTTGGCTCGCGTCGCTGATCGACGAAGCCGAACGCGAACTCGTGGCCGCGGGGAAGCTCGCGCGGCTCGGGCGTTTTCAGCTCGAGGCGGCAATTCAATCGGTGAAGAGACAGGACCGCTTGTTCCATTGGAGCTACGTCTACCTCGCCGCCTGCTATGCATATCTCGGCAGGATGGATGAGGCGCGATCCGC
>CAYUMA010000412.1:0-2283 GCA_964445675.1 uncultured Pseudomonadales bacterium
TGCCGTGATACGCCGCGTCCTTCTGCGTCCACATCGCCTTCATTGCGAGAACATGCTCGCGCAATACCGCCCAGCGATTTTCGTATCGGATGCCGTGATTTTCGAGTTCCTCGCGAACCCAGCCCGAGCCAACACCGAACAGAAAGCGTCCGTTCGACAACGCGTCGAGCGAGGCGACGCGCTTGGCCAGCGCGATCGGGTGATGCTCCGGCACCAGACAGATGCCTGTGCCGATCTTCAGGTGCTGCGTTACCGCGGCGACCTGGGCCAGATACGTGAACGGTTCGTAGCTCTCCCAGTAAATGCTCGGCAGATCGCCGCCGAGTGGGTACGGCGTCTTACGGGATGCCGGTATGTGCGTGTGTTCGACGACCCACAGCGAGTCGAAGCCGCGTTCTTCGAGCGCGCGACCCAGCACCGTAGGTTTGATCGAATACGGGGTCGGAAATGTCGAGACGCCGATCCTCATCGAGGGACTCCTTGTTTTAAACGTCCGCGAGACGGGACGGGTCGATGTGTACGGCCTCGTCGAGTCGCGCGCGCAACTGGAACTTCTGGATTTTAGTAGCACTCATCGGCCACTGCGTGACGAACGCGACGTAGCGCGGAATCTTGTAGCTGGCGATGCGGCCGATGCAGTGCCGAACAACGTCCTCGGGTGCGAGCCGCGCTCCGGCGTGCAACTCGATGAACGCGGCCGCGACTTCCTGCAGCCGATCGTCCGGCGCGCCGATGACCTGCGCGGCTTTGATCGCCGGGTGCGTGCAGAGGTGGCTTTCGATTTCGATCGCGGCCACGTTCTCGCCGCCGACCTTCAGCATGTCCTTGATGCGGCCGAGGTAGCGGATGCGGCCATCGGCGGTCAGCGCGCCCAGGTCGCCGGTACGCAGCCAACCGTCGCTCAGCAGCGTGGCGCGGGTCTTCTCGGCGTCCTTGTAGTAGCCGCTGAACAACGTCGGGCCGCGAATCTGCAGTTCGCCCCGTGCTTCCGCCGCGAGCGGCTCGAGCGTTTCCGGGTCGACCACACGCACCTGCACACATTCGAACGGACGGCCGCAGGTCTCCGCGAGTTGCTGCGGCGTATCGCTCAGCTCGTGAAAAGCCGCGACGCCGCCGGCCTCGGTGAGTCCGTAGGCCGACACGTGCGTGGCCGTCGGCAGCTTCGCGGCGAAGCGCCGCAGCAGGTCCGGCGGACCGACATTGTTGACGATCCGCACCCGTGTGAGTTTGTTGGGGTCGAACAGCGGGTGCTCGAAGAGTTCATTGGTCAACGCCGGGAACGCCGGAAACAGGATCGTGGCGCGCTCGTCGACGATGTCGCGCAGCGCGGCGGCCGGCTCGAAGCGCGGCTGCGCAATGAAGAGGGCACCCGCCGCCCGGCACGCCGCCAGCGGCAGCATCGTGGACATGTGGAAGAACGGCAGCGGATCCCACAGACGATCGTCGGCATCGATGTTCCAGCGCTCTTGCATCGCGCGGCCGGTGGTCTCCAGCGCGCGATGGGAGAGCAGGCACGCCTTCGGGTGCGCCGTGGTGCCGGACGTATACATGATCAGCGCGATTTGTTCCGGGTCGTCCGAATGTGGCGGCTCCGTCGAGCTGGCGCCGTCGAAGAACTGCTGCTCGCCGGGCCAGTGCGCGGCGTCGGTTGTGCCGCTGCGTTGCGCAGCGTGAAACTGGAATACGCAACGCAGCATTGGGGCGGCATCGATCTGCAGCGGCGCTTCGTAGCGCCATGCAGACAGAGCGGGATACAGATCCGACAACAGCGCGGCGTAGTCGGTGTATTCGCGCTCGAGCGCCGATGTGAACAGGACTTTGACATCGGAGTCGGCGAGCACGTAACGCAGCTCGTCGCGCTTGTAGCGCGCATTGAAGTGGACAGGCCGCGCGCCGATCAACGCGCAGCCGTAGAACACCAGCAGGTATTGCAGGCAGTTCGGCATCAGGATGCCGACATGGTCTCCCGCGACGATGCCTTGGCCCGCAAGCGCACGGGCGTAACGCCGGGCTTCATGCAGGACTTGCGCGTGGGTCAGCCGGTCCTTGCCGATGACGATGGCTTCGCGCTCGCCATGCACCTGCGCAGCTCGCACCAGCGCATCGGCTACAGTCGTAATGATGGCGGCACCAGCGCCCGAATCACCAGGCGCCTTCGCGGCTTCGTTGGCACGTTGCTTTGTAGTGCGCGTCTCCGTCTCCGGTCGGTGCAACACCGACCGGATCACACGGCGCGCACTATTTCCGTTGGAAGTCGTACTCGAACGTCACACCGTAAGTCCG
>CAYUMA010000413.1:0-1538 GCA_964445675.1 uncultured Pseudomonadales bacterium
CAGCTCTGCGTCGAAATTCGACGACTCCGCGTAGACCACCTCGGTGCGTTGCGCCGACGCGAGCACGCGTACACAACGGCGGCGATCGATGCCGAGGCGCGCGATCGCATCTTCGGACGCAACGATCACCGCGGCCGCGCCCTCGCCGACCGGACAACACTGCAGGCGCGTCAACGGACCCGAGATCGGCGGATCGTTCAGCACGTCCGCGAGCGAGCGCGCCTGTTGGCGTTGTGCATAGGGGTTGTGAGCACCGTTGCCGTGGTTCTTCACTGCGACGCGCGCAAAATCTTCCGGCGTCGTCGCGCCGTGCCGGTCGAGGTAGCGCTGCGCGAGCAGCGCAAAATGCGTAAAAGGCAAGATGCGACCGCTCTCGATGCCTCGAATGCCGGTCTGCGAACCGGCGAGCGGCCGCGCGCTCGGTTTGTCGACGCCGAGCGCCAGTGCCACGTCGCAAACGCCGGTTGCGACCTCGAGCGTCGCGAGCCGGAACGCGGTCGATCCCGACGCCGAGGTGTTTTCGACCTGCTGCATCGGGATGCCGGTGCCGCCGAGATGTCGCAGCATCACGCGCGTCGACGCCATGCCGAGCAGCGCGGTGCCGTGATACACCGATTCGACCGCGGGCCACGCGATGCGCGCGTCCTGCAGCGCTTCCCGCACTGCCGCGAGACCCAATGCCGGGTACGGCGTCTCGGTCATGCGTCGATACGGGTGCAGACCGGTGCCGACGACATACGCGGGGCGGAATGCAGACAACGGTTTGATCAAGATTGCGCTCCCGTCAGCGCAAAGCGCAGCTCAAACTTCTGCGCAGGTGCATCCGGCGCTGCCGGCGCCGGATACAAACGGCCGACCACACGCGCGCCGATCCGCAGCGCCGCGTCGTCAGCTTCGACCATCGTCGCGCGCACGGTCGGCCCGTCCTCGAGCACCACTTCGCCGATCACGAACGGGGCCGCGATCGACTTGGCTTGATGCATATGGACCGTCGCGAACGACGTCAGCGTTCCGCTTGAACCCAATTCGACATCGCGCAGCGACTCACCCACCGCACCGCACTTGTCGCAACCGAACCGCTGCCGCGGAAATGCGACGTAGCCGCAACTCGAACAGCGCATCCCCAACAGCGCGACAGTGTCGCCGTCCGCGCGCCGGTACAGATCCGGGTGACTCAGCTCTTCGTTCATCCGCGGCTCCCCATTGACTCGATCGTGCGGCCGAGTTTATACGATGCATCGGGGACGGTTCGCGGCAACGGGGGACGGATGAACATACTCGATCTGAAAGGCGAGAACGCGCTGATCACCGGCGCGGGGCAAGGTGTCGGTCGCCAGGTCGCGCTGCATTTCGCCGCGCACAACGCCGGTATCGTGTACGTCAACGATTTCTCGGCGGAACGCGCGAACGGCGTGGTCGCGGAAATCAACGCGGCCGGCGGCCGTGCTGAAGCTGTCGCTTGCGATGTTTCGGACTTCGGCGCGATGCGCACCGTACTCGAACCGTTGGACGTGCAGTTGCTCGTCAACAACGCCGGC
>CAYUMA010000414.1:0-3331 GCA_964445675.1 uncultured Pseudomonadales bacterium
TCGGGATTGCCGGCGCGGTTGTCGCGTACGCCGGGCGGCGTCACCCGGCCAGCGCCGTTGCAGGGTGAGCACTCGTTGGAAGTATTCCGCGAGCTGCTGGGTATGTCAGAGGCGGACTATCGTGCGCTCGTTGATGCCGAAATTACCGGAACCGGGCCTACGTCCCGCAGTTCAGTGGCCAATCAGGCTTAGCGTGCGGAAAGATGCAGACGGCCGTTCTCATCTATCGCCTGCAGATGATCAGCATCGTGGATGAACTGCCGCCCATATCGCGCGGACGCGCTGACGCACTTCACTCGAGGACAACAAACGTCGTCAGGTCCGCAGCGTTGGGAGCGGTTCGTCCCGCGGCACGAAAATCAGCGCGAGCCCGTTGTTGCACCAGCGCTCGCCGCGCGGCGCGGGACCGTCGTCGAATACGTGCCCTTGGTGGCCGGTGCAACGCGCGCAGTGATACTCGGTGCGCGGCAGCAGCAGTTTGAAGTCGCGCTTCTTCGCCATGTGGCCGGCAATCGGCTGCGTAAAACTCGGCCAGCCGGAACCGCTGTCGAACTTGTGTGCCGCTTCGAATAGCGGCAGGAAACACGCGGCGCAGACGAACGTGCCTGGCCGTTTTTCCTTGTCCAACTCGCTGCTGAAGGGGCGTTCGGTTGCTTCCTCGAACAAGATCCGGAAGCGCGCCGGTTCGAGCAACGCGCGCCACTGCGAAACGGACTTGGTCAAACTCGGAAAATCCGCCGCTTGTTCCGGCTGCGCGGCTTTCGCGCGCGTGCTCAGCATCGGCAGCGCGACGAACGCTACGAGAGACTGCAGCAAAGATCGACGCACCATTTCCGATACTCCCGATTCAACGTCCGAGTTTGGACCCGGACGAGGCGCATTCGTTCTTACGTCTGCGCCGCGGCGCCAATTCCCGCGAGGCGCCCGAACACGGCGCCCGACGTGAGCCCTGTGCCGCCCGGATAGTTGAAGTAGAACAGCCCGCCGACCAGTTCGCCCGCGCCATACAGACCGTCGATCGGTGCACCTTCTTCCGACATCACGCGCGCCTGCGCGTCGATGTGCAGGCCGCCGAACGTAAACGTGATGCCGCACGTCACCGCATAGGCTTCGAAGGGCGGTGTGTTCAACGGATTGGCCCAGTTCGACTTGGGCACACCGAGCCCACGTGTGCCGCGTCCGTCTTTGCGCGTTGGATCGAATGGCATCGACTGATCGATCGCCGCGTTGAACGCGTGCACGGTCGCGCAAAATGCGCTTGCATCAACGCCCTCGAGCTGCGGCGCTAGTGCTGCAATCGACGCGGCCGTTTTGCGCGTGACCTGGCGGATGCGATATTCGTCGCGCAGCAGCGGGGCGACTTTCGCGTCGAAAATCTGCCAGGCGACCTGGCCCGGTTGCTGTAGCACCTCACGGCCGTATTTCGCATAGGTGTAGTTGCGAAAGTCGGCGCCCTCGTCGACAAACCGTTCGCCGCGCGTATTCACCATGATGCCGAGCGGATAAGAGTGCTTCTGAAAGCCGTCGCCGACGCCGAGGTCGCCGAACTCCGGCGCGTTCGCGTCCCACGCAACCGCGTGACATCCCGACCAGTGACCACGCGCCGCGGCGCCGACGTCCAACGCCATCGCAATGCCGTCGCCGGTGTTAAAACGCGTGCCGCGCACCCGCGCCAGGTCCCAGCCGGGCCCCAGGTAACGCGCGCGCCACGCGGGATTCGCCTCGAAGCCACCGGCGGCGAGGACAACCGCGTCGGCGTCGATCGATTCGTCGCGACCTTCTGCACGAACGCGAACGCCGGCGACGCGGCCGGATTGCATCGTCAGTCCCACGGCGCGCACGCCATAGCGCAATTGCACGCCGATTTTCTGCGCGGCGTGCGTCAAGGAATCGACCAAACCCGGCCCGCCACCCCAGGCCTCGATCGTCAGGCCGCCCCAGAACTTGACGCGTCCATCGACGTTGAACGATTGCCGGCCATACATCGGCAGGAACCGAACGCCGTGCGTCCGCATCCAACGCAGCGTCGCGAAGCTCGAGTTGACGAGCCGATCGACGAGTTCGGGATCGCAGCGATACTGCGTGATGCGTCCCATGTCGTCGAAGAATTCGCCGGATGAGTAGCTCGAAAAATCGGTGCGGCCAATCTCCTGCGGCGTGAGATCGGGCATCAGGCTGACGAGGTCGTCGACACCGCCATACACCGCGCGCATCCCGCCGGCAGTGAATCGGGAATTACCGCCGCGCAACTCGAACGGCGCCCGCTCCAACAACGTGACTCGGGCGCCGCACTCGCGCGCGCTGATTGCAGCGCAGAGTGCTGCGTTGCCACCGCCCACCACCACGACGTGTCGTGCCATCTCGCGGGTCACGCCTGGCGTGAGCGCGGCGTCGCGCAGTCCAGTGCCGCGACCTTCTCGCGGATCAACGGAATCAGTTCGCGGCCGTATTCACGCGCGTCGGCGAGTGGGTCGAAGCCGCGCAGCAACACGCCGCTGACGCCGATGGCGTAATAGCGCGCCACCGCATCCGCGACCTGCTCCGGAGTTCCTACGAGTGCGGTCGTATTGCCGGAGCCCGACGACGCGCCGGCGATCGGCGTCCACAGGCGCTCGTCGTGCACTTCGCCGCGGGCCGCGAGTTCGACAAGCCTGCGCGCGGTCTCGGCTTCGGGTTCGTAGCGGCGCCCCCGCGTCGCCTTCGTCACGCCTTCGAGAATGGCTTCGGCCTTCGCCCACGCGGCGCCTTCCGTGGCCGCGATGATCGGGCGAAACGAGACGTTGAAGGTAGGCGTGCGACCGTATGGCGCGGCGGCGGCGCGTACGCGGGCGATGCTGTCTGCGATCGCTGCGCGTGGTTCACCGAACAGCGCGTACACGTCGCAATGACGTGCACCGACCGCAATCGCCGCGTCGGACACGCCGCCAAACCAGATCGGTACATGCGGTCGCTGGGTGCAGCGAACCTCGGAATGGACCTTCTCGAATCGATAGTAGCGGCCGTCGTGGTCGAACGGCGTATCGCTCGTCCAGGTTCTGCGCAGCACGTCGAGATACTCGTCGGTGCGCGCATAACGTTCGTCGTGTCCGAGCCAATCACCGTCGCGACGCTGGTCCGCATCGACGCCGCCCGTGATGATGTGCAACCACAAGCGCCCCTGCGTGAGGTTGTCGAACGTCGCGGCGGTTCGCGCCGCGAGGGTTGGCGCGACAAAACCGGGACGGTGCGCGACCAGGAATTTGAGTCGCTGCGTTTGGTGCGCGCAAAACTGCGCGACCTGGAATCCTTCGGCCGATGAAGCCGAATATCCGACCAATACGGCATCGAAGCC
>CAYUMA010000415.1:0-17934 GCA_964445675.1 uncultured Pseudomonadales bacterium
CCTCGATGGTCGGGCAACCGCGCCCGAAATCGGGCGTGTTTGCCGTACGGCAGGGCCTTGTGCTCGCCGAAAATCTGCGGCGTGCGTTGCTGCGCCAACCGCTGCGCAACTACCGCGCCCAGAAACGCGTGCTCGCGCTCATTTCGGAGGGCGGCCGGACCGCGTCCGCGTCGCGCGGCGCCTTGTTCGCACACGGCGATTGGGTGTGGCGCTGGAAGGATCGTATCGACCGACGCTTCATGGCGCAGTTCAAGGACCTGTCACAGATGCAGACGCCGGTCCCGCGGGTCGACGTGACACTCGCCGCGGATCTGCCGGAAACGATGCGCTGTGGCGGTTGTGGCGCAAAGCTCGGTGCGGACCTGCTCGCGCGCGTGTTGCGGCGCCTCGATGTTCCCGGGCACGCGAGGCTCGCGACCGGCATCGGTGATGACGCCGCCGTGTTCGATGTGACGCAGCGGCAGATCGCGCTGACCGCCGATAGTCTGCGCACGATGCTCGATGATCCGTACGAATTCGGCCGCATCGCGACGCGCCACGCGGTGAACGACGTTCACGCGATGGGTTGCGCCCCGGTCGCGGCGCTCGCGCTCGTGACAATCCCGCTGATGGGTGAGGCGCAGATGGAAGAAGACCTGTTGTTGCTGATGCGCGGCGCGCTCGACGTGATGCACGACGAGGGCGTGGTGCTGGCGGGCGGCCATTCGAGCGAAGGTCTCGAACTCGCGCTCGGCTTTGCCGTGATCGGCGACGTCACCGCCGCGCCGCTGCGAAAAACCGGACTCGCCGTCGGCGACGCGCTGGTGCTGACACGACCGCTCGGTAGCGGCGTGTTGTTTGCGGCTGTTGCTCGCGGACTCGCGCGCACGCGCTGGCTCAGGAGTGCGCTCAGCGAAATGGACACGTCGAATCGGGACGCCGCCCGACTGCTGCGTGAACACGGCGCGCGCGCGTGCACCGACGTCACCGGATTTGGTCTGCTCGGACACCTGGCCGAGATGTTGCGTGCGTCAGCGGTCGGCGTGGACATAGATGTAGCGGCGATGCCGGTGTACGAAGGCGCGCTTGCAATGCTCGACGCGGGCGTCGTGAGTTCGCTGCAAACGAACAATGAGCGCGTGATCGCGGACTTCGCCCTCGACGGTTGTGCGCCGGACAGTGCGCGCGTTCGGCTGTTGATGGACCCGCAGACCGCGGGGGGACTGCTGGCCGGTGTGCCGGCGGCGCGTGCGGCGAGTTGCGTCGCCGCGTTGCGTGGCGCGGGTTACCGGCACGCAACGGTAGTCGGCCGCGTGCTCGACAGCGCTGACGGAGCGGTTCTACGCGGTGTCTAGAAGAAGCTCGCGACCGCGGGTCGGAAGCGATCCATATCGACCAGAAACGAGTCGTGGCCCTGAATCGACGGCAGTACGTTGAAGTCGAGATCGGGTACCACGGCCTTCAGTTCATTGGCGAGCTCGCGCTGCTGATGCACCGGGAACAGGAAATCGGACTCCACTCCGATCACCAGCGCCCGGTCGAGTTGCAGGCGCGCCACGCCGGCTGCCAGGCTGCCGCCGTGATCGGCGGCATCGAACAGATCCATCGCGCGCGACAAGTACAGGTAACAGTTTGCGTCGAACGCGCCGATGAATTTGTTGGCCTGCGCTTCGAGGTACGACTCCACTTCGAAATCGATCCGGAACGAGCCGCGATTGGCGACCTCGTCGGTCGCGCGCTCACGGCCGAAGCGTTGATCCCACTCCTGCGAGGAACGGTACGTGATCATGCCGAGCTTGCGCGCGAGCCGCATGCCGGTGATCGGTCCCTCGCCGGCCGCATAATGGCCCTCGTTCCACGCCGGATCCTTGCGAATGATCTCGCGTTGCAGCGACCGCAGCGCGATCGCAAACGCGAGGCTCCTGCCGGCCGAGGAGATCGATACGAGCCCGCGCGACAGCTGCGGATGCAGCATGCAGAAAGCGAGCGCGGTCATCCCGCCCATCGACGCACCGACCGTGGCGAACAGCGACTCGATTCCGAGCGAGCGGACGACTTCGGCACCGGCACGCGCGATGTCCTCGACACACAAGACCGGGAACGTCAAGCGATACGGCCGTTGCGTCTCCGGATTGATCGAGGCGGGCCCAGTGGATCCGAAGCAGCTGCCGAGCGAGTTCACGCAGATCACGAAATAGCGATTCGTATCGATCGGCTTGTCGGGACCGACCATATCCTCCCACCAGCCGGCGGACGGATCTTCGGGCGACGATGCGACGTGCGCGGACGGCGACAGGCCGGTAAAGATGAGTACCGCGTTGTCGCGGTCGCGGCTCTGCAAGCCCCACGTTTCGTACGCGATCACGGGATCCTTCAAGCGCCCGCGCATCATCGGAAATGCACCGGTCAATTTGAGCAACCTGCGAGCGGTGGTCATTGGCGTCCCCGATGTCGGGCAAAGGAGGCGCTTTATAGCAAGCTGGACGTGTCCTCGGGAAGCGAGGGCGAGCCTCCGTTGCGCGAGGGTTGCGGCGCCGTTGTCCAACCGGTTCGCTAGGGGGCAGTGAGCGGCACATCACCCCGATAAAAAGGGTGTGGCGCCGACCGCCGAACGCGATTCCGTCTGACAGCGGCGTCATTCCGAGTTCATTGTCTTTGATGCTATGACCGCGATACTCTTCGCAGCGCGGCTCGAAGGACCGGGTGCGCACTGTTTCGACGCAAGACTGCCCCGAATTGCGTTTTTCCGATCTCGACAAATCCCATGGGTCATGGAGTAAGCAGCATCAACCCCTCACGCCGGACCCTCGTCGACTGCGCTGTCGGCAATAGCGGGCGAAGCGAGACAGCCGCGAGCAGCCATGGGCTGCGGCGAAGCTGCGAATGAGTATCTTTCCATTGTCGAGCGCGGCCGCGGCCGTCGGCGAGGATAGGCGCGTGCATACAGTCGCGCCACATGCACCGGCCGCGCACGGTGCGCTAAACGGCAGTGCGGTGCCGAGCACCATCGCGGTGCTGCTGAAGAATTTCGAGTACGGTGGCACGCAGCGTGTGCTGCTGCATCTGGCCAACAAGCTCAGCGAATACGGCCACGTCGTGCACGTGTTGTGCGCCGGCTCGGGTCCGTTGCAGGCCACGCTGCGCGCCGGCATTCGCTCCGTGCATCTGAAATCGGGTAGCGAGTTTTATGCCCGTCTACTCGCGCTGCGCGCGAATCCGGCAGCAGCGCGCCATCTGCTGCTGCCGCTCGTGCTGCCACTGCACCCGCCGAAAGGATTGCGTCTGCTCGCGCCGCTCGCGCGTTACCTGCGTGATGCGCGACCGTCGGTGCTGATCTCGGCGACTGCGAGCCACAACGTCGTCACCACGCTCGCGAAACGCATGGCGGGCGTGTCGACGGGTCTGATCCTCACCGAGCACGTGACGACCGACCAGCGCCGCATTTCCGACATGCGCTTCGTGCGTCACTATCTGCCTGAACTGATGCGGTACACATACCGTGACGCCGCCGCGATTGTCGGCGTGTCGAAGGCGGTGACCGACGATCTGCGCGAGTTGCTGCAGGTCCCGCGCGAACGGGTCCGGTTGATCTACAACCCGGCCGTGCCCGACGACGTCCGGGCGCTCGCCGCCGCGCCGGTCGATCATCGGTGGTTCGGCCCGAATCAACCGCCTGTCGTGCTATCCGCAGGGCGCGCCGATCGAACGAAGGACTTTGCGACGCTGGTCAGCGCGATCGCGCTGCTGCGGCGGCAGATGCCGGTGCGGCTCGTAATCCTATCGTCGGCGCTGCCGAATACCTCGCAGAACGACTACCTGGATTCGCTGCGCGGGCTCGCGCAGCGGCTCGGCGTCGCAGACGATTTCGAGATCCTCGATTTCACGCCGAACCCCTTCGCGTACATGGCGCGCGCAGGCGTGTTCGCATCGTCGTCGACGTCCGAAGGATTCGGCAATGTCGTCGCGGAGTCGCTCGCATGTGGCTGCCCGGTCGTCAGCACCCGTACGCGCGGACCGGCCGAAGTGTTGGAGAACGGGCGCTACGGCCGGCTCGTCCCGACGGGAGATGTGCCGGCGATGGCGGCCGCGCTCGGTGCGACGCTGCGCTCGCCGCGCGACTCGGCTGCGCTCGCGCTGCGCGCGGACGCCTTCAGTGTCGAACGCGCGGCGCGCGCGTACGAAGCGCTGTGCTGTGAGGCGGGCGCAGCGGCTTTAGCCTCCGGGGGCTAGGACCGCTGGTGCACGATGGTTTGCTGGACGTGTCGCGCTGGACTTCGCGCCAGATCAGCGTCGCTGCGGTCGTTGCGAGCTTCGTTTACTCCGCAATTCATATCTTCGTAGACCCGCTGCTGAATCCGGACGCGGTGCCGTATCTGCTCGCGGCGCAAGCGTGGCTCGACAACGGCTATGCGGCCGCCGTCGCCATGTATCCGCTGCCGTACTATTCGATTGTCGTCGCGGCCGTGCACACGCTGACCGGGTTCGGCTTGTCGAAGAGCGCGCATTGGCTGGATGCGACATTGATCGCTGCACTGGTCGTTGCGCTGCAGCGATTGGGACGCGCGCTTGGCGGCAGCGTGCGCGTGGAGTTCATCATCGTCGTCTTCGCGCTGTTGTTGCCGGAACTCAATGGGTACCGCAGCTTCGTGCTGCGCGACTTTGGCTACTGGATGTTTCTGGTCATCGCGTTGACGTGTCTGGTGCGTTACACGCACATGCCGAACGCGTTCAGACTGGTCGCATTCTCGCTGTGTTGCCTCGCAGCCGCGTTGTTCCGCGTCGACGCGATTCCGGTGCTCGTGCTGATGCCGCTCGCATTGTTGTTTGGCTCAGCCCGGCGATATGGTGCGGTTGCCGTGTTTTATGGCGTGGTTGCACTCGGCGTTGTTGCCGCGGGATTGATCGCCCAGTGGTCTGCTCCCGCGACGGATGCTGGCGGGACGCCAGCGTCGTTGCACGCGGGCGTCGTGCTGCTGACCGAACTGCCCGTGCATCTGCGCGCGCAGCTGATCGGCTTTGGCACCACCGTGCTCGATCCCAGATTCCACGACTACGCGGCCCTCGGACTCGCGGGTGGTCTCGCGACGCTGATTGTCGTTCACGTCGCGCTCGCGGCGTCGCTGCCGCTGTTCACGATCGCCGCGATCGGCGTCGTGCGCAGGACCTATGGGGTGCTCGATCGGCGGGCGCTGCCGATACTGTGGATGGCGCTGGCGATTGCGCTGCTCGGACTCGCAGCGGTGCTCGTGTCCCGCGGCATCATTCAGACCCGCTACGCGATGCCAGCGGGTTTATTGATCGCGGTCGTCGGGGCGTTCGTCGTCGATGCGTGGTACACCGACGCACGCACGCCACAAGCGCGCGCGCGACTGCGCCGTGCGACCGTGCTGGTGCTGATCTACTTTGTCGGCGAAGCCGGATTCGACCTGTTCAACTCGAAACAGCACTTCCTGGCTGCAGCCGATTGGCTCGAGCGCAACACGGCGCCGGATGCGCGCATCTTCAGCAACGACCTGCGCGTGGTCTACCTCGCCGATCGGGGTGTGCGGTGGCAGGATCCGCACGATTTGCTGGCGACGGCGCTGCCGACCACGGGCTACGACTACTGGGCGGTATTGATCGGACGCGACGACGCGGTCTTGCGGCAATCTGTCGAGCAGGATTCGCATTGGCGGCGCGTCGCACAATTCACGAACAGAAAAGGCGACGCGGTGCTGATCTTGGCGGACCCGACGCTGCGCTAGCACGTCGCCATGGGCAGAGCTCTTCGGAGGACTCCGGATTGACAGCAGCGATGGGTCCTTGCCTAATCGCCAGTCCCGCGATCCAACACCACGATCGGATTGACACAGACATGAGGAAATCTCGATGAGAACGCTATTACGTCCGGCCACACTGCTGGCGTTGTTTCTGCTGCCCGCATCTCTCGTGTGGGCCGACGAATACTCGGACACGATCGGAGTCTTCAAGAACGCGGGCGAGAGCGGTGAATTCTTCAAGAAGGCCTACGGCTACGCGGTGTTCCCGTCGATAGGCAAAGGCGGTTTCGTCGTCGGCGCCGCGCATGGCGACGGCCACGTGTACGTGGGTGGCAAGAAGGTTGGCGAGAGCGCGATGACGCAACTCAGCATCGGCGCGCAGCTCGGCGGCCAGGTGTTCAGCCAGATCATCTTCTTCGAAGACAAGCGCGCGTTCGATGAATTCGCCAGCGGCAACTTCGAGTTCGGAGCGGAGGCGTCCGCCGTGGCGATCACCGCGTCGGCGTCGGCCGGTGCCGGTACCGGCGGCAGCACAGCGACCGCGAGCGGCGGACGCCATGACGCGGCGACCGCCGGTGCGTATCACAAAGGCATGGCGATCTTCACAGTCGCGAAAGGCGGTCTGATGTATGCCGCGACGCTGGGTGGTCAGAAGTACTCGTACAAGGCTCAGTAGTATCGTTGGCGACGTCACGAGCGGAATCCGGACGTGGCCATGCACGAAGAACGCATTGACGTTCTGATCGTCGGCGCCGGGATCTCCGGGATCAGCGCCGGCTATCACCTGCAGGCGAACTGCCCCGACAAGTCCTACGTCATCCTCGAGGGGCGCGACTGCATCGGCGGCACGTGGGATCTTTTCCGCTATCCCGGCGTTCGCTCGGATTCGGACATGTACACGCTCGGCTATTCGTTCAGACCGTGGACCTCGCCGAAGGCGATCGCCGACGGGCCGTCGATTCTCGAATACGTGCGCGACACGGCCCGCGAATTCCGCATCGATAGGAAGATCCGCTTTCAGCACCGAGTCACTGGTGCTGCGTGGTCGAGCGCGGATTCCACGTGGACTGTCGACGTCGAGCGCGGGGACGCGCCTGTCGAGCGCGGGGACGCGGGGGGTGAGGTCGTTCGTTATCGCTGCGGTTTTCTGTTCGTGTGCGGTGGCTACTACGACTACGCGGCCGGCTATACGCCCGAGTTTCCAGGAACCGCTGCGTTCAAGGGGCGCATCGTGCATCCGCAACAGTGGACCGATGACGTCGACTATGCCGGCAAGCGCGTCGTCGTGATCGGCAGCGGTGCGACCGCCGTGACGCTGGTGCCGGAGCTCGCGAAAAAAGCCGCGCACGTGACGATGCTGCAACGATCCCCGACGTACATCGTCGCGGCGCCCGCAGAAGATCGGCTTGCGGACACGCTGCGCAAGTACGTTTCACCGCGCTTCGCGTACGGCGTAACGCGCTGGAAAAACGTACTGTTCGGGATGCTCTTCTTCTGGTTCTGCAGGCACTACCCGGAGCGCGCGAAGGGGCTGATCGTCGGCGGTGTAAAAAAGGCGCTTGGCGACGACTATCCCGTCGAGCGGGATTTCACTCCGACCTATGGTCCGTGGGATCAGCGCATGTGTCTGGTCCCCGACGGTGATCTGTTCACGGCGATCAGGTCGCAGCGCGCGAGCGTGGTGACCGATCGGATCGAGACATTCACCGAATCCGGTTTGCGGCTGACGTCCGGCGCCGCGCTCGACGCCGATCTCATCGTGACGGCGACGGGTCTGAATCTGAAGGTCTTGAGCGGCGTGCAGCTCAGCGTCGACGGCGTGCATGTCGATCTGGCAAAGACGATGGCCTACAAGGGCATGATGTTCAGCGGCGTGCCGAACCTCGCGCAAGCGATGGGCTATACGAACGCGTCGTGGACGCTCAAGTGTGATCTCACGAGCGAATACGTGTGTCGTCTGCTGAATCACATGACGCGGCATGGCTACACGCAGTGCTGTCCGCAGCTCGATGATCCGACGCTGGAACGCGTGCCGATGCTGGATTTTTCGTCCGGGTACGTGCGGCGCTCGATCGACAAGTTTCCGAAGCAGGGCGCAAAGGCGCCGTGGCGGCTCTACCAGAACTACATCCTCGACATTCTGGCGCTCGGCCACGGCGCGATCGAGGATGGCGCGCTGGCGTTTTCGACGCCTGGCCAGGCGATCGAACAACAACCGCAAGTCGCCAACTGAATCGTTGAGGGGCGGCATGCGGGGACAGCGGCGCGTCGGTTTCGCGGTTTATCTCGCAGCAGCCGTGTGTTTATTGCTTCTGCTCGCCGAAGTTGGCGTTCGCCGGGCGGTTCCACAGGCCAACCAGGCAGACACCGAGCGTGCGCTGTTCGATGTCGACGGCGAGTTCGTGCGCTGGCGCCCGCACGTGTCGGGCATGAGTTTCGGACGTTACGTCCACATCGACGAGTTCGGGTTTCGCGATCTCGGGGCGGGGCCTGCGACGGCGACTGAATCGTGGCTGTTGTTGGGCGACTCGGTCACGTTCGGCGTCGGCGTCGCCGCGCGAGATACGTTCGCCGGACGGCTGCAGGCGGCACACGCGTCGGTGAAGATCTGGAACAGCGCTGTCGTCGGCTATTCGCTCGAGGATTACTGGGCCGTGCTGCAGGAATTTCTAGCCACGCATCCGCCGCCGACGCGGGTGTTGTTGTTTCTGTGCCTCAACGATCCGATGGATCGACAGCGGCTCAACCCGGAAACGGAGAGTCTGCAGGAACGAACACTGGGTTTTTTGCGACGCAGCTCGAGACTCTACATCGTCGCGAAGGGCGTCATGACCGATCGCAGCCAAAGCTATTTCCGCAACGACCTGGCTTATTACGATTCCGCGAATTCAAACTTCAACCGCGCGGTCGACGCGCTTGGTCATATTCGCGCGCGGCTGGCGGAGGCGGGCATCCCGCTGCTGGTCGTCGTATTGCCGTACGAATACCAGCTGCGCGATCCCACTGCCTTGAATCGTCTGCCCCAACGCATGCTCGCCGAGCAATTCGCGGGTATGCACATTGCGTTTTTCGACTTGTACGACGCGTTTGCGGCCCACGCCGGTCCCGTTGCCGACTTGTTCCTCTACCGCGATCCAATGCACTTGTCGGCCGCCGGGCACGCGCTCGTGTATGACGCGGTCACTGCGTCGCTCACCTCGCCTTGAACGGCTGGCGGCGCGCGGTTCCCCTGGACAACTCTTGGCGGTATTCTGCGGGCACCATCGCTGCTGAGAAATGATGATGCGACATGCTTCGAACTGCGGTCTGCTTGCGTTGCTCATTGTGGCTGTTGCCGTCCCTGTACAACTCGCGCATGCCGCGAAGAACAAGAAGGCCGACACGCCTCCGCCGGAGGAGATCGTGATCCCGGTGTGCGAAAAAAAGATCGGCACGCTCGCGGTCACGGAACCGGACGATCAGTGGTGGGTCGCTTATGAGCTCGAATCTCCCGAGGCGCTGATCAAGGTCTTCGTCGACCAGTCGAAGTGCTTCACGCTGCTCGACCGCGGCAAGGGCCTGACTGCGGCGCAGCAGGAGCGCGCGTTGAGTTCGAGCGGCGAGATGCGCGGCGGCTCGAACATCGGCAAGGGCCAGATGAAAGCGGCCGACTATGTCCTCGTGCCGGATCTCGTGACGAAGAACCGTGACTCCGGCGGTAAATCGCTCGGCGGTTTGCTGGGCGGAATCACGAACAGCATCGGCGGCGCCGTGCTCGGCGGCATCAATCTCAAGAGCAAGGAAGCGGACGTGGTGCTGACGCTGACCGACGTTCGTTCGACCGAACAGGTCGCGCTCGAACAGGGTCATGCCAAGAAGACAGATCTCGGCTGGGGCGCTGGCGGCGGCGCGTTCTTTGGCGGTTTTGCAGCGGTCGGCGCAAGCAGTTACGCGAATACCGACATCGGCCAGGTGGTGACGATGGCGTATCTCGATGCGTACGCAAAACTCGTGACGAAGATCCAGGGCATGTCGCTCGAGGACGCGTCCGGGCAGAACGCGAGCCAGGCCGTCACGATGGCGAAGCCCGGTCGCATGTACACGAAGCCCGACACGAAATCCAAAGTCGTCAGGGACCTCGATCCGGGGATGATGTTGTATCCGACGGGCGAGAAGGACGGCGTCTTCTGGCAGGCGTCCGACGAACTGGGCAACGAAGGCTGGGTACCGTCGACGCTGTTTCTGCTGTCGAAGTAGCGCGTAGCCAGGAAGCGGGAATGTCCGACGAACCCGTTTCAACACTTCTTCTTCGACGCGGGCAACGGCGCTTCGATACGTACGTGAACCGGCTGAAGGCGAAGGGCATCAAGGTGCGCGTGACTGGATACGTTCGATGTATTTTTCGGATCCAAGCGGTATCGCGCTCGAACTCGCCGCTTATACGCGAGCGTTTCGCGCCGACGACGTCGGCCACGCGCCGGCAACGCACGCCGATCGCGCCCGTTATCTTGCGATGCGCAAGCACGCAAACGGCGGCTGATTCGTGACGGTGCTGATCGAGCGGATCGCCGGGTGATCGACTGCTATTTCGTGAATACGCCCAATGGTCGCAAGGTGTCGATCATGCTGGCGGAGACGGCGCTGCCGCATCGGCTCATTCGCGGAGACCGCGGTGAGGTCGACCATCTCAGCATCGATTTCCGGCGCATCAATCCTAATGCGCGACTGCCTGCGATCGTCGATCACGATCCACCGGGTGGCGGCGAACCGTTCGCCGTCTTCGAGTCCGGCGCAATCCTGATTTATCTGGCGGAGAAAACCGCCAGGTTTCTCTCGCGGGAACCGCGCAAACGTCACACGCAGTTGCAGTGGCTGATCTGGCAAATGGCCGGCCTCGGACCGATGCACGGCCAGGCACATCACTTTGCGCGATATGCGCCGGAGCCGGTCGATCCCTACGCACTGCAACGGTTTTCGCGTGAAGCGGAACGGCTCCTTTATGTGATGAACCGACGCTTGGGCGAGGCGGAATATCTCGGCGGCGACGAATACTCGATCGCCGACATGTGCTCGTGGCCGTGGATCAATCAGATGAATGTGATTCAGCTGCAGCGAGAAAACTTCCCGAATGTGAATCGTTGGTTCGACACAGTCGGCGCGCGGCCTGGCGTTATCGAAGGATGTCAGTTCGCATTGCCGAAGTTGATGCAGGAACCCGGTCGGGTTCCCCTGACACCCGAACAGTTCTCGCGCGGCTTCGGCGACATCATGCACGCAGCCAACCGCGCGGAATGAAGCACGACCACTTCCGCGTTCGAGCATGATCGTCGGGCGTCGCAGCACCCTCGTCGAGCAACGTCCCCGATTTGCGACTGGGCGCACAGCTTGAGGTTTCGACGACAATACGCCGTTGATCGCTCAGTTAGACTCCGGGCGAATCTGTGAAGCAGTGCCAGCATGAAACGTTTCGACGACGAGAAGGAACTGACCCGGTTTCGCAGCGACCGCTATTTCGTCGTCGATAAGAAGTGGTACTTCACGACCCGCGAGGGCACGAACGAAGGTCCGTTCAACTCGGCCGACGATGCCCACAGAGGACTCGGCCGCTACCTGATGGAACGCGGCCTGAGTCGCAGCCGAAAAGAACCTTGGGATGTTCTGGGCGCGTCCAGCTAAGGCGCGCCGCTCGTATCACATAGCGCCGAATTGTGTAGTCCGCGACTGACCCCGTCGCCCGAGGATAGTTGTCCCGCGAAGCGAGCGAGGTCGCATTTTCGGTTACGGGATCAGGTATTCTTCGCCTACGCATCTTCGCGCTGACCGCCAAAGGATTTGGTCGAGGCGATGTTCAAGAAGTTCATCATCGTATTGCTGCTGCTCGTCACCCCGTTTGCGCAGGCGCAGGCGGTGGTTGCGTGCGCGATGATGGATGCGCAGACGATCGTGCGCTGCGCGTGTCCTGGTGAAGACCACCATTCGAAGGAATCGCAGCGCGGTACGGACGACGCTTGCTGCGTCGTCGAGGTCATAGCGGGGGAACGGCAATTCGTTGCGCCTGCTGCGCAATCCACTCCCCTGCCCGCGAAGGCCGTATGGAGTGAGGCACCTGTGGTCGCGATCCTGCCAACCGCGCTGTTCGACGCAACCGTCGCGTACGGCGTGTCACCTTCGCGGCAACCCTCAGTATTCTTCGATGTTCTGCGCACCCCGCTGTACCTTCGCACCGCGCGCTTGCGCCTATAAATAGTTCGCTTCGTCGGGCGCGAGCCCAACGGTTCTTTGACGATTATTCATTCCGTCAAAACGAGGCGATCCATGTACCAACTTCCCAGGAGCCCTGTGGGCGCGCGGCGCCGTGCGATGCGTTGCGCTGTTTTCGGTGGTGCTGTCATCGTGGCCGCGCATGCGGCGGTAGGCGCCCGCCCGAGCGAATCGCTTGATCTGAACCAAGCAGCTGAACTTGCGATTCAGCATCAACCGCTGCTTGACGGCCTCGACGCGCAAGCACGCGCCGCGCGTGAAGCAGCGATCTCGGCCACGCAGTTGCCGGATCCACGACTGGTCGGCGGCATTCGCGATCTACCGGTGAATACCGACGAGGCGTACTCATTTACGCGTGACAGCGACACGCAGATCGTCGTCGCTGTCGCGCAGGAATTTCCGCGCGCGCAGAAGCGACGATTGCGGGGCGAGTTGCGCATCAAGGAAGCGGACCGGTTGCAGGCAGAACAGCGGCTCGCCGCTGGTATTGTGCGCCGCGATGCGTCGCTGGCCTGGCTCGCGCTGTGGCGCAACGAGCGTGCCAAGCAGATTTCGATCGACACCCGTGATGCGGCCGACGTCCAGGCACAGGCCGTGGCGATTGCCGTGCGCGTCGGTTCGGCGACCCAGGCGGATCTCGTGGCGGCACAACTCAGCGTGGAACGGCTGCGAGACACGATTGCCGAACGCGAACAGGCCGCAGACCAGGCGCGCTTTGCGTTGCGTCGATGGATTGGCGATGCCGCCAACATGCAGATTGCGCTGGCAGAGCCTGAGTTGCCGGTAGCGCCGAGCGAAAGCGAGGTGCTGGAACGGCTGGCACAGCACCCGGAACTGGTTGTACTGCAACAGCGCGTGGACGAGTCGAGAGTAGGAGTCGAGTTGGCGCAGGCCAATCGTCTGTCCGATTGGCGCATTGAGGTCGGGTATGGATATCGACGCGAATTCTCCGACATGGTGATGCTGCAGGTCGGCATGGACCTGCCGCTGTTCGCGCGCAATCGACAGGACCGGGATATCGCGAGTGCGTCGGCGATGGCCGCCGCCGCCGCGGCGCAATGGGAGGACGGTCGACGTCAGCTCGAGTCTCGGGCACTCGCTGCCAATCGCGATTTGCAACGCCTGAGCGAGCGGACGATCGTGTACAACGGCACGATCGTGCCGCAAGCAACGCTCGGGATCGAGTCGGCCATGAACGCATGGCGTTCGGGTCGAGGGACACTGGCACAGGTACTGGACGCGCGGCGCGTGCGGCTCGACGTCTCGCTGACGCAATTGCAAATCCAGCACGACGCCCTCGCACGACGGATCGAACTCAACTATCTGTGCGGAGGTTGAGATCATGAACACCACTCGAGGCCGGATAGCGCTCGCAGTCGCGTTACTGGTGGTGATCGGTTTGGCGGCATGGCGAATTGTGTTCACCGATTCACCGCGCCCTCTTGCAACCGTCAGCAGCACCGTCAGCGAACGCAACGTTCTGTTCTGGTACGACCCGATGCATCCCAATCAACACTTCGAGGCGCCGGGCAAATCGCCATTCATGGATATGCAACTGGTGCCGAAGTACGCCGACGAAGTTGCGGCGGGCACAACGCGCGTCAGGGTCGATTCACAGATGGTACAGAACCTCGGCATGCGCACTGCGGTGGTGGTGCGCGGGAGTCTAGGTCAGCGCATCGACGCCAGCGGTCAGATCGAGGCGGATGAGCGCAGCCTGCGCAAGGTCTCGGTGCGTGTGGCCGGCTGGGTGGAAGTGCTGCACGTGCGCGCCGAGGGCGATCCGGTGCGGCGGGGCCAGGTACTGGCGGAGGTATACAGTCCCGCGCTCGATGCGGGCCAACGCGAGTATTTGCTTGCCCTGCAGGCGGGTGATTCCGACCTGAGCGACGCCGCACGTGACAAGCTCACGGCGCTCGGTCTGGCGGATGACGACATTGCCGAGTTGGCGCGTAGTCGGCACGCCAATCGTCGCATCAGCGTGCGTTCGCCTATGTACGGCTACGTGATGGCGCTATCGATACGCGAAGGTGCCGCGGTTGCACCGGAGACGCCGCTATTCGAACTCGTTGGTCACGATCCGTTGTGGGTGATCGTCAATCTACCGGAGGCGCTGTCCGCAGCGGTTGTGCGAGGTGGTGCGGCCGAGGTGCACGCAGCCGCGCATCCGGGTCGCGCATTCAACGGAACGATCGACTACGTGTACCCCGAACTCGACACGGCGACCCGCACGCGTCGCGTTCGAATTGTGCTCGACAACCCAGACGATGCGCTCCATCCCGGCATGTACGTCGACGTGACTTTGGTTGGCGAGTCGCGGCAGGAGGTACTCCTGGTGCCGAGCGAAGCGGTGATCCGAACCGGCCACCGCAATGTGGTGATCGTCGCAGACGAAGCAGGATCGTACCGACCGGCCGAGGTCGTGGTCGGCGCGGAGCGCGACGGGCAGACCGCGATCCTGGCGGGACTCACCGAAGGCGAGCGCGTCGTGACGTCGGGGCAGTTCCTGATTGACTCCGAGGCGAGCCTGCGCGGTGCGTACAACCGCATGCAGGAGCCGGCAGATCCACCTGCCGTGCGCCCCGACAACGTCGGTGGCGGAGCCATGCCATGATCGCGCAGCTCATTCGCTGGTCGATTCACAATCGCTTGCTCGTGTTACTCGCGACGGGGCTCTTGGTCGCTTGGGGTCTGGTTTCGCTGGCGAGAACGCCGGTCGATGCGATTCCCGATCTCTCCGATGTGCAGGTGATCGTACGCACGACCTATGCGGGACAGGCGCCGCAGGTGGTCGAAGATCAGGTGACGTACCCGTTGACGACAACGCTGTTGTCGGTGCCGCACGCGAAAACAGTGCGCGGCTATTCGTTGTTCGGCGAGTCATTCGTATACGTGTTGTTCGACGACGGGATTGATCTGTATTGGGCGCGTGCGCGTGTGCTCGAGTATCTCTCGCAGGTACAGAGTCGGCTTCCGGCCGGGGCATCGGCCGCGTTAGGGCCCGATGCGACCGGTGTCGGTTGGATCTACGAGTATGCGTTGGTCGACCGCACCGGCGCTCACGACATCAGCGAGCTGCGTGCGCTTCAGGACTGGTTCCTCAAATACGAGTTGAAGACGATACCCAACGTGTCCGAGGTCGCCACGCTCGGCGGCTTCAATCGGCAGTATCAGATTGTGGTAGACCCGAATCGGTTGAGCGCCTTCGCACTACCGTTAGAAAAGGTGATCGAGGCGGTGCGCGCGGCGAACAGCGAAACAGGCGGCTCGGTACTCGAACTGGCGGAAGCGCAATACATGGTTCGTACCCGAGGCTATCTCACGTCGCTGGACGACTTCCGCGCCATTGGGATTGCGGTCGGCGCCGACGGTACACCGATTCGATTGAGCGACGTGGCGACCGTGCAACTCGGACCGGAAACGCGCAGCGGCGTGGCTGATCTCAACGGCGAAGGCGAAGTGGTGGGTGGCGTCATCGTGCTGCGTTCGGGGGCGAATGCCCGCGAGACGATCGCGGCCGTGAAAGCCAAGCTCGAAACGCTGAAGGCCAGTCTTCCCGCGGGTGTCGAGATCGTTGATACCTATGATCGGTCCGGTTTGATCGAACGAGCGGTTTCGAATCTATCCGAGAAGCTCGTCGAAGAGATGCTTGTCGTGATGGTCGTCTGTGCGTTGTTTCTGTGGCATTTGCGCTCGTCGCTCGTTGCGATCATCACGTTGCCGATCGGCATTCTGATTGCGTTCAGTGTGATGCAGGCGCAGGGCATCAATGCCAACATCATGTCGCTCGGCGGTATCGCCATCGCCATCGGTGCGATGGTCGATGCGGCGGTGGTGATGATCGAAAACGCGCACAAGAAGCTGGAAGCGTGGCAGCGCGCGCACGACGGTGCGGTTCCCGACGGTGCGCAGCGCGCAGGATTGATTGCAGAAGCGGCGTCGGAAGTGGGTCCGGCGCTGTTCTTCAGCCTGCTGATCATTACCTTTTCATTCATCCCCGTGTTCGCGCTGCAGGCCCAGGAAGGCCGATTGTTCGCGCCGCTCGCGTATACGAAGTCGTATGCGATGGCTGCGGCAGCGGGCCTTAGCGTGACGTTGATTCCGGTGCTGATGGTGACGTTCATCCGCGGCAAGATTGCCGATGAAACCGCCAATCCACTGAACAGAATCCTGATTCGCCTCTACGAGCCGGTGATTCGTTGGGTACTCGCACGGCCGGTGTTGACGCTCGTCATCGCGGTCATCGCCTGCGCGTCGACGTTGTGGCCCATCACGCGCCTTGGCACCGAATTCATGCCCCCGCTGGACGAAGGCGATCTGCTGTACATGCCGACTGCATTGCCGGGGCTCTCGATCGGCAAGGCCGCCGAAATCCTGCAGCAGACGGATCGGATCATCAAAACCTTTCCGGAAGTGGAGCGTGTGTTCGGCAAGGTTGGGCGTGCGGAGTCGGCGACGGACCCCGCACCGCTCGAGATGGTGGAGACGACCGTGATGCTGAAGCCGAAGTCGCAGTGGCGACCTGGGCTGACGACTGACGGTCTCATTGAGGAGATGGATTCAGCGCTGCAGATCCCGGGGATGGGTAATGTGTGGGTGCAGCCGATCCGCAACCGCATCGACATGCTCGCTACCGGCATCAAGTCGCCTGTTGGCATCAAGATCGCCGGACCGGACCTCGCCGTGATTGAGCGCGTCGGGCGCGACATTGAAGCCGTAGTGAAGACAGTGCCTGGCACCGTGTCAGCATTCTCCGAGCGCGTCTCCGGCGGCCGTTACGTCGAGATCGTGCCGGATCGCATGCGTGTTGCGCGTTATGGACTGTCTGTTGCAGATGTACAGCGCATCGTCAGCGTGGCGATCGGTGGCGAGAATGTCGGGGAGACCATCGAGGGTCTGCAGCGGTTTCCAATCAATGTGCGCTATCCGCGCGAGCTGCGCGACTCTGTGCAGAATCTACGTGTGCTACCGATCGTCACCGCGCGCGGCGAAACGCTCACACTTGGCGCCGTCGCGAGCGTTGAGATTGTCGACGGACCGCCGATGATCAAAAGCGAGAACGCTCGCCCCAACGGTTGGATTTACGTCGACATCCGTGGTCGGGATCTCGGCGGCTACGTTGCTGCGGCGAAGCAGGCCGTCGCAACGCAAGTTGAACTGCCGCCAGGTTATTCGGTGACATGGTCGGGACAGTTCGAATACCTCGAGCGCGCGACTGCGCGCTTGCAGATCGTTGTACCGTTCACGCTTGCGATCATCTTCGTCCTGCTGTTCCTCGCGTTTCGAAATGTGGGCCAAGCCGCGCTCATCATGGCGACGTTGCCATTCGCGCTGGTGGGTGGGATCTGGTTCATCTATCTGCTCGGCCATCACGTGTCGGTGGCGTCCGGTGTCGGCTTCATCGCGTTGGCCGGATTGGCGGCAGAATTCGGTGTGGTCATGCTCATCTATCTCGATCAGGCAGTTCTGGAACGACAGTCGCGTGGCGAGTTGAGCAGCCTGGCGGATTTACGTGCCGCGATCACGGACGGTGCGGTACGGCGCGTGCGGCCTAAGGCCATGACCGTCGCCGTCATCATCGCTGGATTGCTGCCGCTGTTCGTCGGCTCAGGTGCCGGCAGCGAAGTGATGCAGCGGATCGCAGCGCCGATGGTGGGTGGCATGATCACTGCACCGTTGCTGTCGATGGTTGTCGTGCCGGCCGCGTATCTGCTGATGCGGCGACGAGTTGTAAAGTGAAAGCGCGACGCCTCATTGCTGGATCTTAAAAGAACGCCCCAGCGTGGAGCAGTTGGGCCGGAACGAACTGCGGTTCCTGTCAGCCGAAGATCAAGCGGCTGCTGGCCGAGGCGCGCATAGCGCCCGGGAGTGCGGCTGCACGGACGTGCCGGTCATCCGGGCGGCCTGTTTGCCGCCCGCGCCGCTGCCGACTCGCTCGCGATGAATGCGCGCACCG
>CAYUMA010000416.1:0-8250 GCA_964445675.1 uncultured Pseudomonadales bacterium
GTCGGCGATCTGATCGGCGGCGCGGCCGTCGTGATATCGATCATCTATCTCTCACTGCAGATCCGTCAGCAGAACCTGCAGTCGAGATTGGCGGCGAGCCGTGCGTCGCAACAGTCGCTGCAGGCGTCGACGTTGGGCATGATTGCCGAGGACAGCCGCGCGGTTCTGATGAAGGGATGCACCAGCTACCTGCGACTGTCGAACTCGGACAAGTTGGCTTTTCATTTGCTGATGCTGAACACCCTGTTCGACTTCAACCTCAGTCTCCACATGCATCGGCAGGGCGTGTTCGCCGACGAAGAGCTACGCATCCACGAACAGTGGCTCGCAGATCTGCTGGCCACACCGGGCGGCCGTGAATATTGGGCGCTCGAAGAGCACTGGCTCAATACGCCCGCAAAGACGGCGATCGACCAACTGATCGCGCGCGGCACCGGCCGCGACTTCCGTCTGAAGCTCGGGATGAATCTCGAGGCGACCCGAGCGTCAGCGGAGTCCTGACTAGCGCCGACGGCGCAATCGCCCACGCCGAATTCAGCCGCTCCCGGAATCCAGATGCCGCTGCAACATTTGCCGCTCGTGAAACAGCCGCGCGACGATCACGTCGCCGTGCTCGTCCAGAAGGAACGTGATCACGTGTCGCGGCTGTCGAACCGTGGTCTTGTCTCGGCGCCGCCTGCTGTGGTTCAGGTGATAGATGAAGTAGCCGGAGCGGACGTCGTCGATCGATCGCACGCCGGCTTTCGCAGGATCGCGAGCGAGGTCATGCAGCGCCTGGTCGATCAATCGCTTGTACCGGGTCCTGGCCTGCGCGCCGAATTCCGCTTCGCTCGAGCGAAGAACTCTCGCGATGTCCCGTTGGGCGGGACCCGTGACCCTGACGTGTCTCACCGCTTGCGCGCAGGCTTCCTGGGACGCACGTCGCCATCAAGTTCGTCGAGGAGCGAGTTGGTGTGGTCGACGAGATCACCGGACGCGATGGCCACCTCCGCCTCGTCGAGGGCATTGCGAATGGCAGCGAGCTTCGCGCGCTCCTCCGCCTCGCGGCGCTCGAGCAACCGCAGTCCGTCGCGCAGCACTTCGCTCGCGTTCTGATAGCGACCCGAGCGCACGAGACCCGCGATCAGCGTGGTCTGTTGCTTCGTGAGAACGACATTGCGAGTTGGCATCGGTCTGGATCCATTCATCCCTTCATCCGACCGCAGTCTAGGGTGAATGGCAGATTATGCCAATGGAGTGTCGAACCGCAGCGGACGTCGGATCGCGGTTCTGTGCGCCAGGTCCGGCTTGTCAGCGGATGGCACCGACCCGGCTTCATGCCCGGCGAACCAGAATCGTTCGGCGACGAGCAACGTAACGACGAGCGCGAGCCCCGCGATGATCAGCACGTCGACGGGCCGCCGCCGGCGAGCAGCCGCGGCATGCGGGTGATCTGCCAACGCGTCGGCGTCCGGCTTCACCCCCTCGGGCGTCAGCTGGTACGCCCACGCGAGCACGAGCGCGAGCGGCAAGCCGACCAGCGCCAGCACGATGACCAGCGTCACGGACCAGTCCGGAAGCCCGAGCCGCGGGAAGACGAGGTCGCTGACCTGAATGACGAGCCATGCCGCAACGCCGTAGGCGGCGGCGACGCGCAACACGTTGCGGCGTTTGAGCTCGGAGAAAAGACTCATCGGTCTGTGCGCGTTCGTCTCGTGGGGCGGACCGCGCGATTGTACGGGCGATGGCTGCGGCGAGCCTAGCGACGGGGAACTGTGAGAACCGCAGCGTTGCGCGTTAAAAGCAGCGAACGCGCTTCCGCGTCGGTTTCGGCAGCCGTATAGTTCTGACGAGGTTACGCGGGGGAGGCGCGATGCACGCACGGACTGCGGCAGGAACAGACGTCTACTACACCGTGACGGGTGCGGGGCCGCCGATGCTGCTGGTCCACGGCGCCAACTGCGACGCCGACTTCATGTCGCCGCTCGCCGCGCATCTGAGGCACCGCTGCTGCTGCATCGCGCTCGACCGGCCAGGCTATCGGCGCTCCGGACTGCTCGCTCACGACACGACGATCGACGAACAGGCTGCGGCCATTCGCGCGGTCCACGCGGCGGTTACTGCTGAACCGGCGTGGCTCTTCGGGCATTCGTCGGGTGGCAACTTCTCAATGGGGTATGCGATGCGCTATCCCGCTGCGGTGAAGGGACTGGTGCTGATGGAGCCCGCCCTCTATGCGCTCTATCCGGCGGATGCGAAGCCGTGGGGCGTGCAACACATGCTGGACGTGGTGCTGCCGCTGTGCCGCGCAGGCGACGTCGCGCGCGGGGTTGCCGAGTTCGTCCGCGCCATCCCGATGAGCGCCGAGACGGGAGCCGAGATTTCGGCGTTGCCGTTCTGGCATCAGATCGAAGCCAACAAGGCGGCGTTCACGCACGATCATCCCGTCGTCATCGAGTGGCGGCCAACCGATGCGGAGTTATCGCGGCTGCCCTGCCCGCTGCTGTTGCTCGCCGGCGATCGCACCAACGCCATCCTGCGCGACATCGTGAACCTGTTGTGGTCGAAGCTTCCGCGCGGTGCCGTGACGACGCTCGCAGGTTGCGACCACATGGCGCCGCAGATACGTCCGCGGGAAACGGCGCGGGCGGTGCTGGATTTCGTCGAGAGCAACGCATGAGGAGCAGGCGTGATGAGACATTCTGAACCGCGCGTGGCCCCGCCGTGAACTGGGGTGACATCGGTGCGATCGCGGAGATCGTCGGCGCAGTCGCCGTCGTCGTGACGTTGATCTTCCTGACGTTGCAGATCCGGCGGAACACCACGAGCGTGCGGCAGCAGTGCTACAACGACATCATGGTGCGGCGGCAGGAGTGGTACCGTCTTTTGAGCGCGGATCCGGACATGACGCGGATCTTCTGGCAGGGCGTTTCGGGCGAGCGGATGAGCCGCATCGATGCGACCCGATTCATGGCGTTCTACACGATCGTCATGGGTCACTTGGAAGACGTCTTCGTGCAGTACCAGAACGGTGTCGTCGAAAAACGAATCTGGGATCGAGAAGCCCGCCTCCTCGGCGGAGCGATCAGTCGGCCGGCATTTTTGCTGTGGTGGAACGAAGCGCGACAGTTCTTTCTGCCTGAGTTCGTCGAGGAGGTTGCGCGCTCCAAGCCGCTGCCGTTGGTCGACTACGACGAGGCGGCCGGAACGTGGGGACGTCCCGGCGGATCGCCCACGAAGCCCTGACGGTTGAGTTGAGGGGAGCAATGCATGAACAAACGCTGGCGCTGCCCAACCGATCACTGCGCGCCGTGTTTTGCAACCAACGCGGCCGCCAGATGCCCGCGGTCGGTGGCGCGCAGACGCGCCAGATAGTCGGTCAACCGGCCGCGCACGTGGAACGGTCCACCATCCTGCAGTACGTGCAGCAGCGGGTCCGTGCCGCGCGCTGCGTCCGGCATCATCTCGGCCAGCCAACCGGCCAGCAGTCCTTCGGCCCGCGCAACGAGGAGAGGATGCGTTGGGGCCAGGTCGACCTGTTCATGGGGATCCGTCGCGATGTCGAACAACATCACATCCGGATACAGGTGATATGCGTCGTGGTAAGTAAATATGCAGTGGTAGTCGCCAAAACGAACGCCGCGCTGACAGGTCCACGCTGCCTGTGAAACCACGAGATGGTCGCGCCCACCAGCGCTCGTGGTGTTGAGCGCCGGGGCAAAGCTGCGTCCGTCCCAACGCGACGGCACGGTCTGCCCGAGCAGTTCGAGCACAGTCGCCGTGACGTCGATCTGATAGTGCAAGCCCGGCTCGACGCGACCCCTGCCGACCGCTCCGAGTTCGGGCCAGCGCAGAATCATCGGCACACGTGTGGTGCATGCATCGGCAGTCTGGTGATCACCATAGACGTTCAACTCACCGAGCGTCTCGCCGTGATCGGACGAGAGCATGACCGCAGTCTCCCCGCTGACACCGAGTTCGCCGAGTCGATCCAGCAAGCGGCCGACGGTCTCATCGGCCACCAGCACGCCGGTATCGTAGCCGTCGAACATCCTGCGCACGTCGGCCATCGAGTGCATCTGTTGCGGTTGGCGTGGATAACGCTGCGCAAGCGCGGGTTGCGGCGCGAACCCGTTGGACTCCTGCGCCGAGTGTGGCCCGCAGCCGGCCCAATGCGCGCGCCGCACTGAATCATCCAACCACGCAGGCAACGGTGTTTCGGCAAACGGCTCGCCATAGTCCGCATGCGCCCGGTACGGGGTGTGCGGGTCCCACAGATGTACATGCAGGAACCAATTGTCGCTGCGCCCCCAACGGTTCAACCAATCGCCCGCGATCGCGAATACCTCGTCCGCGGTCTCCATGCCGTACTTGCCGACGTTGTAGGCCTCGTCGAATCCTGCGTACCAATGAAATGCCGAGTGGCGCTGCGCGAACGAACTCACCGATACCGTGCGTAGCCCCGCGCGTTTCAACCGCGACGGAAAGCTGTCGATCTGCAAACGCGACCAGAAGCCGCGACTGGCGCCATCGATGACGGGTTCGGCGTCAGTGCCGCCGTGATTCACGACGCCGTTGTGAATGCCGAACCGACCGGTGAGCAGCGCCGAGCGGCTGGGGAGACACGGCGTATCCGACGCGTAGACGTTGTCGAATCGTATGCCGTCGCGCGCCAGTGCATCGATGTTGGGGCTGGTTCGGCGATGGTAGCCGTAACAACCCAGGTGATCGGGACGCAGCGTATCGATATCGATGTAGAGCAAACGCATAACAGCTCGTCCTGGCTACTTCGGTTGGTGCGTGCTGGGCGGCAGCTTAAGCACCGCGACGGTGACTGGCCATGACCGGTTGTACGCGGCTCATTGCCGAACCCGTGGAGCGTATAGTCGGGGCATCGCGGTGCAGGGTTGCCCGCGACTCATCAGACGGGGGAGAAGAAAAGTGAAAATCACAGCAGGTTTGTTGCTGGCTGTAGTTGTCGGCATGGGTTCGATCGCTGCGCACGCCGAGACACGCACGCTGCAGTTGTGGACGTGCACGTTGAACGCCGGAAAAACGCCGGCCGATGTACAAGCGATGAACGTCACGTGGCTGAAGTTCGTCAACAGCAAGGTCAAAGGCGGCGACGTCCGCAGCTTCGTCCTGACGCCCGTCGTCGGCAAGCTTGGACGGTTCATGTTCATCGACTCGTATCCGAACGTTGAGGCATGGGCGGCTCAGGTCACGGCGTTGGCGACTCCCGAGGGCGTCGCACTCGAAGCGCAGTTCAATGCGGTGAGCACATGCACTTCAAGCAGCCTGAGCTCGTCGATCGAAAGCTGACCGCACGGGCGTAGCGGCGCGCGGCAGCGCGCGCCGGCTACTCCTCCAGACAAATTACACTCGCTTCATCGCCGTGCCGGCACGCTCACCTCGATGAAACGGCGCAACACTTCGACGAACGCAGGCGCGGCATCGAGATTGGGCGAGTGCCCCAAGCCATGCCAGATATGCAGCCCTGTGCCCTTCGGGAACTTGGCCCAGGTCGACAGCATATTCGCAATGGGTATCAACGCGTCCTGATCGCCACCCATCAGCAAGACCGGCATCGTCAACTGCCCAACGGCCGTACCAAGGCGCACCCCGAACATCGAACGCAAGGATCCACGCAGGCGCTGCTCGGGTGCGGCGTCGATGTCTGCTACCAACGCGCGCATCATGGGATCGTCCAGGGCCGACTGCGAATCGATGCCGTCGCCACCACCGCCTTTGGCGCGTTGTTGGCGCCGCGCCTCCAGCCGTTGGGCGATGAATGTTTCGATCGTCTCGGCCGATGCGTCGCGTCCGTCCGGATCGGCCGGATCCAACAACACGAGAGCCTTGAGCAACTCCGGATGCTCGACCGCGAACTGCGCCACGGTCGCCCCACCCAAGGAATGGCCTACCAGCGTGAAGTCGCTCCAACCGTGCCGTTGTGTCCACTCGAACGCGTCACGCGCGAAAATCTCTACTCCATAGTCGGTGTCATCGGGCGGCGCATCGGACTGGCCGGCGCCGCGATTGTTGATGGCAACGCTCGTGTAACGATCTGCAGGCAGCAGTTCTTGTGCCCGCTGCCAGATGCGGGCCGATGCTTGAAACCCGTGAATCAGCAGGACGCGCTCCGGCCCATGGCCGAACTGAAAATGCTCGAGCCGCACCTGATTGAGTTGTGTGAATGCCACGACCGCCGCTCCCGGATGATGCATGACAGGAACGACATGATGCAGTCACTCCCGCAGGACGGCGGCCTGCCGGATCGCGGTCCGGCATGCCCGCCGCGAACTCTAATCACTACGGCCCGGTGTATGTATCGATGAGGTAGACCTTTACCAACTCCGCGGACGGATCCAGGTTCGCCTTCTTCACCAACGCCGTGTACGCCTCGCTCTTTTGTACCGCAGCACCAAATTTAGCCCACGACGCCCAGCTATCGAACGTAAGTTCGTAGTGAACGTTACCGAGTTCGTCGATGTTGATTCCCGCACTCGCACCGAGCGCGTTGTGAATGGTGACCGCTTCCTGCGCGACCGCCATAAAGGCATCGAATTTACCCGGAAGTATGTCCCAGCTGTACACGGCCGAGACTGGCAACGTTTTAGCGACTACCGGAGTGTCCAAGTATGCCGTCAGAAAGTTGGTCGAATTCGGATTGGCTACGAAGAACTTCTCAATGAACGCAGCCCAAGCCTTGTCGGCCTGCATTGCCTTCCCAAACGCCGCCCACGCGCCCCAGTCCGGAAACGTCAGCACATAAATCAGATTTCCGTTCTGATCGGTACCGATGAATACCGACGCGCCTAACCTTTCTTGAATGGCCCGCGCTTCCGCGGCCGCCTGATACATCTCAGCGGCTCGACCGGGCTCAGGTTTCCAATGTCGAACTTCGGAAACGCTGGCCGATACACCAAACGCCCACATCGCTGCCACAAACAGGATTAGTCTTTTCATGAATCGCTCCCAAGTGAACCAAACGGATACCTGCGGCGGCGCGACGGCCAACAAGGCTCGACGAACACAACAAACGACGCTCGAACAAGCCGGTACAGCAGGCTCATGCCCTCCCCCGAGGAAGGTGCAACATACCGCCCGACGCGTTGTTGGACCAGCTGATTCCGCGTGGTGCTCGCCTCCCAAGTGCACCGAGCCATCGCCACGCGGCTGCTCGCGCTCGGGGTACAAAGACACTGAATCCTGACTCGGGGAGCGGCAGAGACAATCACGTGCGCGCGCGGCGCCAACCAGCCCCACGCGCATCGGTCTCGCTGCAGAACCAGCGTTCGCCGCGCGCGGCGTCGATCTGGGTGGCCGCGTAGTAACGCTGCCCGGGCAAGTGATAGATACGCTCGCCGCTGCTGCTGATATTGCCTTTGATGTCGCAAGCGCCACTGGAACTGCTACGGGATCCGTGACTGGGGACAGCGGTCTGCCGGTGCCGCCAGTCCCACGGCGGAACGGGTTGTGCGCTCGCACCCCAAAGACCGACCTTCGCTTCGCGGGCGCCATTTTCCAGGTTCACCAATTCGCGATCGATCAGGTATCTGCGATACGCCCATGCCGCCCCGGTGCGGACCATTTCCCGGGCGACGTCGAGATCTGCCGTAAACGGCCGCCCCACCGTCCTGCCATAGTCATCGATCGTCTTGACGTCGACCTTGACGAACTCACGATCAATCATCCGCGTGAGCGCACGTCGCGACTCGTTGCCATAAGGCTGATCGCCTTCGGGCGCGTCGATCTCGGCGACGCGTACGGTGACCGGTTCCCGCAAGCCCGTGTCCAGCATGAACGTATCGCCGTCGGAGACGTGTACGACGCGTCCGGTCAGCAGCTCGGCTTGTGCGGCGTACGCGCCGAACAGCATGCTACCGACTAACAGAATGACTTGAGCGCGCAGGTGCGCGAAGGGATGCATGCCGCGGTGCCGGTGTGGCCAGATTGCGTCACAGATCCTAGTGCATCGGTGACCGCGAGAGCCATTCATCCGGAGCCAATCGCCAGTCGCTGCCGCGACTTGCCTGGCGATTCTTGACGGTGAGTCTTGACGTTATAGTTGCACTTCGTCACAGGCCAACACATAGCGCGACTTACGTTGCAAAAAATGCCAATCACCAACGTCGCGATCATCGGCGCGGGCGCCGCGGGGCTCGTCACGGCACGCGAGTTCGAGCGTGCGGGCCTGCGCGTGACGGTATTCGAACAGTCGAGCGCGGTCGGCGGAATCTGGGTGTACACGCCACAAACGGAAGCTGA
>CAYUMA010000417.1:0-1897 GCA_964445675.1 uncultured Pseudomonadales bacterium
GTCGTTGGCGTAAACGACGTGACACGATGCGCAGCCCGAACTGCGATAGTCGCCGGGCTGATCATTAGTGCCGAGGAACCACGTGACGGGATCGTTGAGGCGCGTCTTCGTGATGTTGATCACCGGAACCGAAATGCGTGCGCCGGTGCCCGGCCCGCGATTGGATTGCCGGATGTCGGGTTTGCCCGGTTCTTCGATGCGCTGGGCTTGACCGGACGCGTTGGGCAATCCTGTTTCTGGAAACAGATTCCCGATGTTGCGTCCGCCGCGTTCGAACACCCGAAATATGTCGCCCGGCTTCAGCGTCTCCCACGCCGGCAACGGGTACAGCAGCGGCAGAATTCCGGCGTTGTCGGCATCGGCGCGCAGCGCCCCCGGTATCTTCGGCCCGTGCAACGTCGTGCCGACGCCGTTGCGGTCGTACGATTCGCCGAGGATGTAGCGTTTGTTCGGCAGGATGCCGTTGTTGTACGCCGCCCCGCCCCACAACATCGCGCCGGTCGAGTGCATGCTGCGTACCGCCGCTTCGATGATGTCGAGATGACACGCACCGCAGGCTTCCCGCGCGATCCGATAATCCGACGGATTGACGAAGCGGACGAACTCGGGGCTTTCGCGATTCAACAACGTATACGTGCGCTCCGGGTTCGCGCTCGTCGGCCACTCGTCGGGGTAGCGCGGCAATACGTGGGCCTGCTCCATGACGCCGACATACGTCGCACTCCCCTTCTCACTGCCGTCAGAAGCCGAGACACTGGCGTCGCCGCCGTGACAGTCCGTGCATCCCAACTTGACCGCGGTGCTCGCGTGCATCGACGCGCGCTCGGTGCGCGTATGGCACGACATACATCCGTGCGTCTTCGCCTCGACGTCGCTCGCGCTCTGGCTCTGCGGCGCGGGTGGCGCGGTGTGATAGTTGCGTTCGATGGCATGCTCGTCGTTGCTTGCGAAGCCCGGGCTCGCCGCAAAAGCGGTGAGTGCGAACAAGGACCCGAGGATGCGGTGACGTATTCCTTTCATCGTCGCGATCCCATTAGAAGGCAAACACGAGGTTGACCAAGGCATAGCCCGGATCATCGTTCGGATACAGGTCGTCGAAGCCATCCGCGGCGAACAGCCGCGCATACGACGTCCGCACGACGATGTTCTGCGACATCAACGGTCGGTAGGTCAGCGCCACCGACACGTCCTGCCCGACGGCGGTGTCGATCGGCGCCTGGTTGCGCGCGACCTCGAGCACCGCGGTGTCGTCGAACCAGATCGAATTCCAGTTCAGCGACACCTTGAGCTGCGGCAACACGTCGAAGTCGGCGCCGACGCCGATGAGGCGGATCCCGGGATTCACGAAGTTCGACTGGCCCTCGTCCTTCGACGAACGCAGGCTCGCGAGCACGCCGTTCCTCCCAGACAGGGCTACCCGGCCGCCGCCGATCAGCGGGACCGCCTGGCGGATCCAGTAGCTCGTGTCCGCGCCGGCGAATTGCGGATTTTCGAAGATCGCGTCAAAGCCGGCGGACTCGTCGTCGAACGGATCGTCATCGCCGCTGCCGTACAGCAACGACAGCCGTGGGCGGATCCAGTCGAAATCCATCGACAGTTCGATCGCCGCGAACAGTGCGCTGATATCCGCTGACTCGGATACGAACACCGAACTGTCTTCCTGACCGAGCGCGTAATACAGCGACGTCGTCACGTTGACGCGGCCGAAGTGACCGTCGCCGCTATAGCCGAGATACCCGACGTCATAGCTGCGCGGACGCTCGACCCCCAGCGACGCAGGCCGCGCGATGAAGCCGTTGGAGTCGTAGTGAATGTCGTCGTCTTCACGATTGCGGTTGTATGCGAGTGATACTTGCGACGTAAAACCGCTCACCGGCTGATCCTGCCAATACAGATT
>CAYUMA010000418.1:0-1570 GCA_964445675.1 uncultured Pseudomonadales bacterium
GCATCACGAAGGCACCGACGACCCGATCGGGCGTTTCGAGCGGACGATGAGCGGCGTCGGCGAGGCGCAACGCAAGAAGTTCTACGCGACGAATTTCCAGGCGTTCTTGTCGATGAGCTGAGCGGCGCGATGGACGAGGCCCTGCGGCACGTATTGAACGAGCCAATTCGGCCTCGCTCCGGATCGTTTGTCTCAGGTATCGTGGCGACAAGTCGACGTCGTCGGGAAAGCGAGCACATTCATGGCCGTACCACACGAGTTCACGCCGGAAGCAATCGCCGCGGCGTCGGGCGATGCAGTCGCGCCGTACAAGGCGTTTCACACGTCGGGTGAACCCTACCGTTCGCTGATTCGAAACAACCCGTGGATGCGCGTGCCGGGGCCTAAAGACGAACTGGAATGGGACAAGGGCTGGTACTACGACACCACGGTAGCGCGTAAGCACCCGCATTGGCGCGACGTTTCACTGCCGCGCGCGACCAAGGACGTCGTGCAACTGCGGCGGGATTTCTACGAATGGGGCTACTGCCTGATCGAGGACGGCGTTGACCCGCAGCAGTGTGCGCGCCTGCACGCACGCGTTGGCGACCAGGCCGCTGCCGAACGCGCGCTCGGCATCGCCCATCTCAGCTCTGCGCAGCAGCACGTGTGGGCGCTCGTCAACAAAGGCACCGACTTCGTTCGCTGTATGACGCATGAACCCGACGCGGTTCAGGCGGGACCGTTGATCGAGCTGCTGCTCGACGAAGCGCTCGGTGCCGGCTGGAACCATCTCAGCTTCATCTCCAACGTGTCGTTTCCCGGATGCCATCCGCAGGGGCTGCACCAGGATCAGTCGCTCATTGCGCCTTACCATTTCTCCGGTGCACCGGTGCTGGTCAACACCGTTTACATCCTGCAGGACGTGAACGAGATCAACGGCGGGACGCTGATCATTCCGGGTTCCCACAAGCTACAACGAGATGACGATGGCGCGTTCGGAGCAGTGCCACCCGCGATCAACCTCGAAGCGAAGGCGGGCACCGTCATGCTGATGGACGGCCGTGTGCTGCACGGCGGGGCGGTCAATCGTTCGCAAATGCTGCGCTACATCATCACCAACTCGGTGGTGCGGCCCTGGATACGTCAGCAGGAGAGTTTCCTGTTGACCGTGCGCCCGGAGGTGCTGGCGTCAGCAAGCGCGAAGTTCCTGTGGCGCGCCGGCTTTCAGGCGACAGCGGGACGCAACATGGTGGAGGGTTACGGCTATTTCGGCAGTGGCGGCATCGGTGATCCCAACGGATCGCTGGTCCACGTGCGGCAGGCGATGGACCACGGCGGCTATCGGCATGTCGGCGAGCTGTCGATGCGCGATATCGAAGAGATAGATGTCAGCCGGTTCACGCTGGCGCAGATCCAGCAGCATGAGACGGCGCGCTCGGAAAGCTATCGCGCGCGTCTGAAGGCGATCACGGCGCCGTGAGCGGTACTTCGCCGCAATCCTTCAAAGGTCCGATGGGGGTGTCGGCATGGTTCTTTCTGTAGAAGAGCACGAGTTCTTCAAGCGCTTCGGCTATTTGATCAAGCCTGG